>JAATFS010000429.1 GCA_015655035.1 Lysobacterales bacterium
CAGAAAGTCGCCGTCTTGGTAGTGGGCGATTTCGACAGTTGGCATGCTTGCTTACTCCTGTGGGGCGGGGTGGGCAGCGTTTGGCTGCATGTCCTGCTGACGGGAGCGAATACCGTGCCAACTTTTTGTAGATATAATTAACTCATTTAAATCAATTGGTTATGTTTATTTTCAGGGTTTTCGAGGAAAGCGGGGATTGCGAAGCTTCGTAGAACTACGATAAATCGTAGTCGTCGCCTACGAGTTTTCGCGGTCATGAGCCACGCCCCTTCCACGGACTACATGAGTGATTCGGCAGAGTTCGCCTACCCCTATCGGCAGATGGCCTTCGAGCACTGTCCGGAGGCGATCATGCAGTTGGACCCGCTGGCCAACCGCTTCGTCGACGTCAATGCCGCCGCCTGCGCCTTGCTGGGCTATACGCGCCAGCAATTGCTGGCGATGACGGTCAGCTATCTGTTTGGCCACCAGCTGGCGCAATTGATCGCCTTCACCGAGGGCTTGCTGGCCCAGGGCAGTGCCTGGTCCGATGATTTCTCCTGCCGGCGCGCACAGGACGAGTGGGTGGAAGTGGAGCTTTCGGCGAACACCATGCAGGTCGGGCGGCAACAGTACGCGCTGTGGGTGCTGCGCGAGAAACGCGAGCAGCGCTTCTATCAGGATCGCGGCCAGACCGATCGGGTGATGCAGGGCGGGCTGGTGGAATGGCGCAACATCCTCAATCTTTTCAAGGACAACGAGCGCGCCAACCAACTGTTGCTCAGCTCGGTCGGCGACTGCATCTACAGTATCGACAGCGATGGCTTGGCCACCTACATCAACCCGACCGGCGCGCGCATGCTCGGCTGGGCGCTGGACGAGGTGATCGGCAAGAACATCCATCGCATCCACCATCACAGCCATGCCGACGGTAGCCCGTATCCGGTCGAGGATTGTCCGATCTACAAGGCGGTGAACGACGGGCTGGTACACGAGGGCCGGCAGGAGATGTTCTGGCGCCGCGACGGCAGTTCGTTCCCGGTCGAGTTCACCTCGACACCGGTGATCGACAACGGCCGCATCGTCGGTTCGGTGGTGGTGTTCCGCGACATCACCGAGCGGCAGAACACGCAGAAGCGGCTGGAAAGCGCGCTGGAGGAACTGCAACGGCTGAAGCAGCGGCTGGAGCGGGAAAACGCCTATTTGCAGGAAGAACTGCGGATCGAGCACAACCACCGCGAGATCGTCGGCCGGAGCGAGCCGATCCTGCGCATCGTCAAACAGATCGACGTGGTCGGCCCGACCGATGCCAGCGTGATGATCCACGGCGAATCCGGCACCGGCAAGGAACTGATCGCGCGTGCGATCCACCAGGCCAGCCGCCGCAGCGAGCAGCCATTGATCCGGGTGAATTGCGCGGCGATCCCGGCCGATCTGTTCGAGAGCGAGTTCTTCGGGCATGTGCGTGGCGCCTTCACCGGGGCGCTGCGCGACCGCACCGGCCGTTTCGAGCTGGCCGACGGCGGCACGCTGTTCCTGGACGAGGTTGGCGAGATTCCGCTGGAATTGCAGGGCAAGTTGTTGCGGGTGCTGCAGGAAGGCCAGTTCGAGCGGGTTGGCGAGGAACGCACCCGCCGCGTCGACGTGCGCATCATCGCCGCGACCAATCGCAACCTGGAGACCGAAGTGGAGGCCAAGCGCTTCCGCCAGGACCTGTACTTCCGCCTCAACGTGTTCCCGATCCATGCGCCGGCCTTGCGTGAACGGGTAGAGGATATTGCGTTGCTGGCCTCGCATTTCCTCGAACAGATCGGCTTGCGCCTCGGCAAGCCAGGACGCATGCTGCGGCGCAGCGATATCGAAAAACTGCAGCACTACCGCTGGCCGGGCAATATCCGCGAATTGCAGAACGTGGTCGAGCGCGCGCTGATCACCACCACCGGTGCCGAGCTTGCGATCGACCTGCCGGACCCGCGTTCGCCGTCGCAGCCGTCGCAGGTCGCCGAGCCGGCGATCCTGACCGAGGCACAGTTGCGGCAGCTGGAAGAGGACAACCTGCGCGCGGCGTTGCAGCGCTGCGACGGCCGGCTGTTCGGCAGCCAGGGCGCGGCGGCGCTGCTCGGGGTGAAGCCGACCACGTTGGCTTCCCGGCTCAAGCGCCTGGGGATCGGCAGCTGAGGCGTGTGCGCAGATAGCGATGCGATGCCGGTGCATGCGGCCAGCCGGGAACCTCAGCGGCTCACCGGCAATGCGATCGCCACGTCTTCCACGCACGCCACCAGGCGTTCGCCCGGTTGCAGCAACGGTGCCACGCCTGCGGTGAAATGCGAGAACGCCGGCAGCACGGTCAGGCCATCGCGCAGCCAGAAGGCCGGCCAGCGCCGGGTCATGCCCGGTAGCCGGGCCAGCGGATGCAGGTGCCCGCACAGCACGTGCAGCGCCGGGTGCGCGAAGGGTTCGTGGCGCAGCAGGAACGGGCCGTCCTGGACCGATTCGCCCACGTCTTCTATGCCCAGGTCGGCCCCGGGCAATCCGCGATCGTGATTGCCGCGCACGGCGACTACGCGCAGTGCCGCGTGCCGCTCGCGCCAGCTGCGCCAGCGCCGGTGCCAGGCCGCGCGCGGCGCTGGGCCATGCAGCACGTCGCCGAGGATCCACAGGCTGTCCACGGGGTGGCGGTCGAGCAAGGTATCCAGGCGTTCCAGATCGTAGCCGGTGCCGCCAGCTGGCATGCCGATACCGGCGCGGCGGAACACGTCGGCCTTGCCCAGGTGCAGGTCGGCGATCAGCAGCGCCCGCCGCGAGGGCCGGTAGAGTGCGCGGTCGCCCAGCAGCGCGACGTCCTCGCCTCCCAGGGTCAACAGCAGGCTATCGCGCATTGCGTCGTTCCAGTTGTGCGGCCGCACGCAGCACGCGCGCCTTCCAGTCCTCGGTGCTGAGCTGGCCACGCACGCGCTCGGCCCATAGCGGGAACGACAGCGGTGTCAGGCTGCGTGGCGCATGCAGCCGCAGCTTGCGCTGGGCGCAGCGTTCCAGCGCCGCGGCCATACGCGTCAGTTCGAGCTGGCCTTCCAGCACTTCGCGCTCGGCTTGTGCGAGCAACAGGTGGTCCGGATCGAAGCGGCGCAGCACGTCGTACAGCAATCCGCTGGACGCTTGCAGCTGGCGCAGGCTGCGCGGCGCGCGTCCAGGCAGCGAGGGCGACAGCAAGCCGGCCACGCGCGCGATCTCGCGGAACTGGCGGCGTGCCAGTTCGCCGAGATTGAGGCTTTCGCGCAGGTCGTCCAACAGCCCGGCGGGTGACAGCAGCTCGCGCAGCAGATCTTCGTCGACTGCGCTGTCCTGGGCGGGCGATACGACAAAACCATAGTCGTTGGCGGCGAAACTGAAGCTATTGCGTTGCCGCCGTCCCCAACGCGCGGCCAGCAGTGCTGCCAGTCCCTCGTTGACCTGCCGGCCGGCGAACGGATACACGAACAGATGCCGGCCATCGCGGGCACGGATGCTTTCCGCCAGCAGGTGATCCGGGCCGGGCAGGGCGGAGAGCTCGGATTGCAGGCGCAGCAACGGCGCCAGTGCGCGCATCTCGGCTGTATCGCCCGGATCGGCGAACAGTGCCTCCACTTCACGGCTCAGCGCAGAGGACAGCGGCATGCGCCCGCCCATCCATTTCGGCACGGCGCCGTCGCCGCCCTTGGCCACGCGCACGTAGGCGGTCATGTCCTCCAGTCGCACCAGTTCGAGCAGGCGGCCGGCGAACTGGAAATGATCGCCACGGCGCAGGCGGCCGACGAACTGTTCTTCGACCGCGCCGAGCCGGCCGCCGCGCAGAAACTGCACGCGCACGCTGCCGTCACTGGTGATGGTCCCGATTGAAAGGCGGTGACGCAGCGCCACCCGCCGATCGACCACGCGGTAGACGCCGGCCTCGTCGCGTACCACCTTGTGGAAATCCGGGTATTGAGTCAATGCGCTGCCACCCTGGACGATGAAGTCGAGCACGGCTTGCCACGTAGGCTCATCGAGCGCGGCGAAGGCGTCGGTGCCACGCACCTCGGCCAACAGCGCGTCGGCCCGGAAGCCGCCACCCAACGCGCAGCTGACGCAGTGCTGTGCCAGTACGTCCAACGACAATCGCGGCGGTGGGCGCGCCTCGATGTAGCCGTGCGCGATCGCGCGGCGGGCGGCGGCGAACTCCATCAGTTCCAGCGCATGCGAGGGCACGCAGAGCACATGCCCGGATTCGCCGGGCCGGTGGCGCGCGCGCCCGGCACGTTGCAGCAGCCGTGCCACGCCCTTGGGGCTGCCGACTTGCAGCACCTGGTCCACCGCCGGGAAATCCACGCCCAGGTCCAGGCTCGACGTGGCGACCACGCAGCGCAAGCTGCCGTCGCGCAGGCCGGCTTCGGCGGCGTTGCGCAAGCCAGGGGCGAGCGAGCCGTGATGCAAGGCCAGGGTTTGCGCCGGCTCCGGCCATACCGAGGCCAGTGCCTGATGCCACAGCTCCGCCTGCGCGCGGGTGTTGGTGAATACCAGGCTGGTGCGTACTGCCATCAGTGCACGCAATACCCGTGGCAATTGCGCCAGACCCAGGTGGCCGGCCCAGGGGAAGCGCTCGCCGCCGTCCGGCAGCAGCGTTTCCAGGGTTACCGTGCGGGGTTTGACGCCGGCGACCAATGCTGCCTGCGGCTGCTGCGGTAGCAGTACGTCGCGCGCCTGTTCCAGGTTGCCGAGGGTGGCCGACAGGCCCCACACGCGTAGCGCGGGCGAGCCCACGCGCAGCCGTGCCAGGCATAGCTGCAACAACACGCCGCGCTTGTTGCCGAGCAGTTCGTGCCATTCGTCGACGATCACGCAATGCAGCCCCGCCAACAGCGGGGCGGTGTCGGGATAGGACAGCAGCAATGCCAGCGACTCGGGGGTGGTGACCAGTGCATCGAGCTTGCCGCTGCGCGCCAGGCGTTTGTCGCGCGCGCT
Organism: Lysobacterales bacterium; assembly: GCA_015655035.1. Classification (GTDB taxonomy): domain Bacteria; phylum Pseudomonadota; class Gammaproteobacteria; order Xanthomonadales; family Xanthomonadaceae; genus JAATFS01. The sequence goes on from JAATFS010000429.1 coordinate 4,957, forward strand.
GGCATCGCCGGTACGCACGCCGATCTGCCAGTCCAGGCCCAGCGCGTCGATCGGTTCGCGCAGCGCGCGCACGGTATCGGCGGCGAGCGCACGCAACGGGGTGATCCACAGCAGCTTGAGCGTGCGCGGCGGCGCGCGGCGAGGGGAAGGCTTGGCTGGGCCAGCGCGCGGTCGCGACGAGGCGGCTTTGGCCTGCAATGCCTCCAGTAACGGCCCGCCGAGTGCGGCCAGGGTCTTGCCGCTGCCGGTCGGGGTGTGCAACAGCCCGGATTCGCCGGCCTGATAGCGCCGCCATAGCTCGCGCTGGAACGGTAGCGGGGTCCAGCCACGGCAGGCGAACCAGGCGCGCCACTGTTGCAATGGGGTGCCGGCAGCGGTGCTGGCCGCGCTCATCGCGCCAATGCCTGCAACGTGGCCAGCGTGTCGGCCTGGTCGCTGGGCTTGTCGTGGCGCCAGCGCAGGATGCGTGGAAAGCGCACGGCGATCCCGGATTTGTGCCGGCTGCTGCGATTGACGCCTTCGAAGCCGAGTTCGAACACGTGCTGTGGCGTCACCGCGCGCACCGGGCCGAAGCGCTCGGTGGTATGCGCGCGGATCCAGCGGTCCAGTTGCAGGATTTCCTTGTCGTCCAGACCGGAGTAGGCCTTGGCTACCGGCACCAGTTGGCCGTCGTGCCATAGGCCGAAGGTGTAGTCGGTGTAGAGCGTGCTGCGGCGGCCATGGCCGGCCTGTGCGTAGAGCAGCACTGCATCGATGGTGAGCGGATCGATCTTCCACTTCCACCAGTCGCCACGGCGGCGTCCGGCACGATAGGGCGAATGCGCGCGCTTGAGCATCAAGCCTTCCACCCCGCGTTCGCGCGCGCCTTCGCGCAGTTGCGCGGCCGCCTGCCAGTCGGCCGCCACGATCTTCGGGGATACCGCAATGCGGCTGGGATCGATCTTGGCCAGCAGCGCTTCCAGCAGCGCGCGGCGTGCGTGCAGCGGCTGCTCGCGCAGATCCTGACCGCCTAGTTCCAACAGGTCGTAGGCAAGTACCCGGGCCGGTGCCGCCGCCAGTGTCTTGGGGCCGGGTTTCAGGCGCTGGATGCGTGTCTGCAATGCGGTGAACGGCATCGGTAGCGGCTGTTGCGGCCGCCACGCGAGCAACTCGCCGTCGATCACGGTGCCGTCGGGCAGGGCCTGCGCGGCCTGTTCGATCTCCGGGAAGCGGCCATCCAGGCGTTCCTCGCCACGTGACCACAACGCAACCTCGCCGTCGCGGCGGAGCAGCTGCAGGCGAATGCCGTCCCATTTCCACTCCAACAGCCAGTCGTCCACCGCACCCAGCGTATCGGTGCTGGTTTCCAGCGGCGAGGCCAGGAAGAACGGGTAGGGCTGCTGGCGATCGCCGGGCAGTTCCTGCGGCGACAGCAGGGCAGGCAGATAGTCCGGATGCGGCCGCCAGCTGCCGAGCATGCGCTGGGCGATGCGTGCGATGTCCACGCCCGACAGTTCGGCCAGCGCCTGCTGCACCAGTCGTTGCGAAACCCCCACGCGCAGCGCGCCGGTCAGCAGTTTGTTGAATACCAGGCGCTGGTCGAAGGCGAGGGTATGCCAGGCATCCAGGATCAGCTGTTTGCGAACTGCCACCTCGCGGTTGGCCACCGGCAGCAGGCGTTGTTCGATCCACTCGGCGAGCGCAATGTCGGGGGACGCGTCGATCGGGTCGTCCAGCAGCAGCGCCAGGGTTTCGGCCAGGTCGCCGACGTGGTCGTAGCTATCGGCGACCAGCCAGTCGGCGACGCCGGCAGCCTCGGCGATCCACTCGCGCAGTTCGCCGCTGGCGGCGATACGCGCGCGCGCGCTGGCGACCTTGCCGCCGCTGAGCAGGAACAAC
>JAATFS010000252.1 GCA_015655035.1 Lysobacterales bacterium
CCTGCAGAAGATCGCCAACCGGGTCGCGGCCGGCATCGTCACCGCCGCGCTGATCCTGGCCTCGTCGCAGATGATGCGGATCCAGACCGGCGTCACCTTGTGGGGCTATCCGGCGGTCGCGCTGCTGCTGTTCCTGCTGGGAGTGATCCTGGGCCTGGGGATCGTGATCAGTGCGCTGCTGTTCGACCGGCGCGTGCGTGCGCGCGAGGAGCGCGGACACCGCTAGAACGTGCCGCGCCGTTGGTGAATGTTTAAATTTTGTAATGCGGCACCAAACATTTCAGTCAGCTTGATTACTGCATATTCGGTCATACGGCTGTCACGGCACCCTGCTAGCGACGCCGGCTTGGCGAGTGTTGCTTTTGATGCGGGCTTGCCTTCCACAAACATCCTGGAAGCCGCATATGCATTGGATCCTCACCCTGTCGTTGTTGTCGCTCACCGCACTGCTGCTGGCCTCGCGCCGGCTGGTGTGGCTGAAGGCCACGCTGTTGTCGCTGCTGCTACTGCTGCTCAGTGCCTGGTACCTGATCGACCGCCTGAGCGGCGACGGTGTCAACGCCGCCACCTTGTACCACCTCAAGGCCGACATGGACGGTGCCGGCGTCAGCGATTTCAACGGCTACATCGCCTTGTTCGTGGCGATGGCACTGCTGTCGCTGCTGCCGCTGGCACTTGCGCGGGTGAAGCGCTTCCGGCGGCAGCGGGCGGGCGTCGGCATCTTCGCCGGCTTCGTGGCGATGTTGCTGGTCGCGGTGGCGGTCAGCCCGCTGTATGCCGATGGCAAGCGTGTCTACTACCAACTGCGCCCGGTCGACTATGCGCAGGTCGTACCGGAGTACGAAACCCCGGTGCGCCCATTGCAACGGCGCAAGAACATCGTATGGATCTACGGCGAGAGCCTGGAGCGTACCTATCTCGACGACAAGGCGTTCCCCGGCCTGATGCCGAACCTTCGCCGGCTGGCCGGCGAAGGCCTGGACGTACGCGACGTGGCTTCCAACGAAGGCAGCGGCTGGACCATCGCCGGCCTGGTGTCCTCGATGTGCGGCGTGCCACTGACCACGGCGCCGGGCGACGAGAACAGCATGGACCGCATGGGACTGTTCCTGCCCGAGGCACACTGCCTGGGCGACTATCTCAAGCAGCAGGGCTATAGCACCCGCTTCATCGGCGGCGCCGATGCCAACTTCGCCGGCAAGGGCAGCTTCCTGGCCAGCCATGGTTTCGACGAAGTGCGCGACGTGCATTACTTCCGCAACAAGCGCGTGGACCCTTCGCATTTCTCGGCATGGGGCGTGCACGACGACGTCATGCTCGACGACGCCTGGGACAGCTTCAAGCGGCTGTCGCGCGCCGGCCAGCCGTTCATGCTGACCACGCTGACGATGGACACCCACCACCCTGCCGGCCATCTACCGGTGGCGTGCAAGGGCACGCGCTACCAGAGCCAGTATGGCGACATCGGCCTGCTCAATGCGCTCAAGTGCAGCGACCGCCTGGTCTCCGAGCTGGTGGACCGCATCCGCAGCAGCCGCTACGGCAAGGACACCGTGATCGTGATCGCATCCGACCACCTGGCCATGCCCAACGACCTGAGCGACGTGCTGGCCAAGCAGAAGCGCGAGAACCTGCTGCTGTTCCTGGGCAACGGCATCGCCCCGCGCCAAATGGTGGCCAAGACCGGCAGCACCCTGGACTCCGGCGCCACGCTGCTGAACCTGCTCGAGCCCAATGCGCGCACGCTTGGCTTTGGCCGTTCGCTGCTGGCCGGCAACGCCACCCACAGCGCCAGCGCCGCCGCCGCCCGCGACAGCGGCAAGGACTATCCGCGCTACCTAGCCTTCGCACGGACGCTGTGGACCGGCAAGAGCACGCGCACGCTGCGCGTGGACGACGACAAGCTGATGGTCGGCGTACAGCAGGTCAAACCACCGGTACTGCTGGAATACGACCACAAGTGGGAGTTGAAGTCGGTATATCTGGAGAACACATCGCGCCAGTTCGACCAGGCCGGCAGCAAGAACACCCTGGCCTACGTCGACCGCTGCACCGCATTCGAGGACGGCTCGGCCGACGGCGACTGGTGCGCCCTGCTGGTTGACCGCAGCAACGGCATGAAGCTGTACCGCGATGCCGACCTGAAACACGGGATTTCCGTGGACACCCCCTTGCACGGCCAACTCGCCGGCCCGCGACCGAAGATACGCCAGCCGATCATGCTCACCCGAGGCGGCCGCAAGGCCGACCCGGGCCACTACCTGCTGGAAATGTACGCCAAGCGCTTGCCAGCCCGCGCGTTCTGGGTAGAAGCCGTATCCTCCGGTCGCCAAGTAGTACTGGCCCAGCAATGGGTCACCCCCGACGCCACCGGCCGCATCCGCATGCCGGTAGGCCTCACGCACAAAGTAGACGACCTGGAAATCCGGGTATGGCTGGACTACACCGAAGATGTAGCACTAGAAGGCCTAGCCATCGTCAAAGCCATGCCCCTAGCCACACGCTCCTGACCCCCACCATCCAAACCCCGGACCTGCAGCCGTAAAGTTGCTTTCGCTTTCGCTTTCGCTTTCGCTTTCGCTGTTGCTGTTGCTGTTGCTGTTGCTCAGATCTTGATCTTGACCTTGATCTAACTCGCCCTCAAAGCGATCCGAGGAGCGCAGGGAACCGGTGCGGCTCCATCGCAAAAGCTCCCGCCCCGGCGACCACCCAACACCAGGCGGCGGCGACAGCTACGACTCCGACGGCGGCGGCGCTGCAGCAGCCATCCCCGCTCCTCCCGCACGACTAACCCGAATATCCTGCGGCGCCTGCAACTCGATCCCCTCCGCCGCCATACGCTGCAACAACGCAAAGAACAGATCACTGCGCACACCATAGGTATCGCGCGGACTGCTCACATAGCAGAAACTGTTGAACGCCACCTGCCCCCCATCGATCGAATCGATGAACACCGACGACGTGGGTTCTTCCAGCACCTTCGGATGCTCCCCGAACAACGTCAACAGCAGACTGCGCACCCGTTCCACGTCGGCATCCAGCGGCACCGAGAACTTCAGCTGCACCCGTCCCTTCGGATTGGACAGCGTCATATTGCGCACGCTCTTGGTGATCAACTCCGAGTTCGGCACGATCAGCGTCGAACGATCGCTGACCTGGATCTCGGTAGCACGCACATTGATCTTGAGGATATCGCCCTCCTGATCACCGATGCGCACCCAGTCGCCGATCTTGACCGGACGTTCGGCCAGCAGGATCAACCCCGACACGAAATTCTGCGTGATCGCCTGCAAGCCGAAACCGATACCCACCGACAGCGCGCTCAGCACCAGCGCCAACTGACTCAGTCCGATGCCCAACACCGCCAGCGTCCACAGCACCACCAACAGCAGCCCGCAATAACGCGTGACCGTGCTGATCGAATTGCGCGCACCGGCATCCAGCTCGGTCTCCGGCAGATAGGTGTGGGTCAGCCAGCGCTGGAACAGGTTGGCCAGCGCCATGCCCACCACCAGCACCAATACGGCCCTGACGATCGCGCTCGGGGTGATCATCACCTTGCCCAGCTGCACGCCCTGCATCAACACATCGGACCAGCCCGCGAACATCGACAGGTTGGAGCCATAGGGCAGCAGCAGCGCCGCCACGCCGCACGCCACCAGCAGCGTCCGCACCGCAGCCGTGAGCAATACCCCTATCTGCACCAGGCGGCCGCTGCGCAGGCCGGCCACATGGGTCAGCGCGCGATTGAAACGCCCCTCCGGCGTGAATGCCCAGCCGATCAGATCCGAGGCGAACGCCATCAACAACCCGATCAGGCTCCACACCAGCACGATCCATACGATCTGGCGGGTGAGAAACAGCGCGAAGGCGACATAGCCGAACAGCGCCGCGATCAGTGCCGTGATCACCGTCAGGTGGCCGAGCAGGCGCACCAGCACGATCATTCCGCTGCTGCGCGAGGTCACCGTAGCGTCCTCCTTGTCGCCGCTCTTCGCCGCCCGGGCCCTTAGCGACAGGCCGGCCAGCGTCATCAGGATCAGTCCGCTGTACAGCAGCGCGACCATGCCGTCGGTGGCGGTCAACAGCGCACTGCTGACGTGCGCGGCCTGGTGCGAACCCAGCACGATCGCGCAGACCCAGGTCAGCGCCGCGGTGGCATGACATTGCCCGCTCAGCCGCGTCGCGGTGTCGTCGTCGATCGCGAACAACCGCCACGACGGTTGCTTCGGCATCAGCAAGCTGGCACTGAGGGCACTGATGAACGCCGCCCAGAAGGCGGCACCCACGAACGCGCTGGCCAGTGGATCCAACTGCGATGGCAGTGCTCCGATCGCGCGCGCGCCGTGCACCACGATGACCGCCGCAAACCCCGGGGTCAGCGTGCTCACCAGCAGCAGCCACAGCGCCAGCCCGGAACGCCGCAGGCGCCCAGCCGGTGCGCGCGTGGCGGCATAGTGGTGGCCCAGACGGCGCAGCCCCAACCGCACCGGGAACAGCAACAGCAATGCCAGCAGCAGGCTGACGCTCAAGCGCGCGTAGCCATGCTGCTGCGCCGCATCGCCCAGTGCCGTGCCACCGGTGGCATACAGCGTCGACAACTTTTCACTATCGTGCGGCCAGTGCTTGGCCAGCAGTTGCCACAATGCCGGCGACAGTGGCGACGCCACCCGCAGCGCCAGTTCCTCGTTGAACCGCTGTACCCGCGTGCGCTCCAGCGCTTCGCTGAACTGGGTCGCTTCCAGCACCAACAGCTCGCTGCGCTTCTTCGCCGAATCCAGCCCGTTCTGCTGCTTGATCAGGGCCTGGCGCTCATTGCTGATCTCGCGCGCCTCGCCAGGCTGCGCCTCGCCCAGGGGTTTCAGCCGCTCCTGCACCTGCGCCAGCGCCGGCGCGAGGGTGCGTGCGGCCGCCTGGGCACCGCGTTGCACTTCCAGCACGCTGTCGCTGAGCTGGCTGAACTCGTCCGGTTGCTGGGCCGCGTCCAGCTTGCGCTGCGCCTGCGCCAGCAGCTTCTCGGCATCGCCCAACTGGGTCTGCACCTCCGCCAGATCCAGGCCTTCGGTCTGGGCATGGGCCATGCCCATGCAGGCACCACACAGAAGGATGGCCAGCAGCAGGTAACGCCAGGGGGCAACGCTAGAGCAAAGGGATCGGAACACGAAATACACGCAGGCTGGGCGCGGACCACCGCGCGTGGCCGGCATATTAGAGGATACCGCCGCCGTCGGTATCTCGACTCGGGTTCGGCCCTGTCCGGCAGCGCAGCAAGGGCGCTACCCCGGGCCCACCCCGCCCTGGCACAGATACTTGCTGTGCATGTATTCGTCCAATCCGTGGCGCGAACCCTCCCGGCCGTAGCCGGAGGCCTTGATCCCGCCGAATGGCGCGGCCTCCGATGCCAGCGCACCTTCGTTGATGCCGACGATGCCGGACTCCAGCGCCTCGGACACGCGCCAGATCCGTGCGGCGTCGCGGGTGTAGAAGTACGACGCCAGCCCATACGGCGTGGCATTGGCGGCGGCCAGCACCTCGTGCTCGCTGGCGAAGCGGATCACCGGCGCTACCGGGCCAAAAGTTTCTTCCTGGGTACAGGCCATGCCGTCGCGCACGTCGGCCAGCACGGTGGGCTGGAAGAAGTTGCCGCCCCGTTGCGGCAAGCGCGCGCCGCCGGTAACGAGGCGGGCGCCCTGCGCCAGTGCGTCGGCAACGTGGCGTTCGATCTTCTCCACGGCGCGCGCGTTGATCATCGGCCCGATCTGCGCGCGTGCGTCGCTCGCCGGACCCACCGCCAGCGCGGCCACTTGCGCGGCCAGCCGGGCGACGAAATCGTCATGCACGCCGTCCTGCACATAGATGCGGTTGGGGCACACGCAGGTCTGTCCGCCGTTGCGGAACTTGGCCGCCATCAGGCCGGCCACGGCGGCGTCCAGATCGGCGTCGTCGAACACGACGAACGGCGCGTTGCCGCCCAGCTCCAGCGACAGTTTCTTCAGCGTCGCCGCCGACTCGCGCGCCAGGTGCTGGCCGACCGGGGTCGAGCCGGTGAAGGTGAGCTTGCGCACGCGTGGATCGGCCAGCCATACGTCCACCACAGCGGCGGCATTGGC
>JAATFS010000125.1 GCA_015655035.1 Lysobacterales bacterium
CTGCGCGCCCACGGGCGCCTGCGCGCGCTGCATCTGTGCGAGTACGGTGCCCAGGCCATGGCGGTGCATGGCGGCCTGCTGGGCCGCGAACACGGCCGTCCGGTACGTCCGGGCATGCTGGTGGCGCTGCGCGGCGTGCAGTTGCACCTGGCCTATATCGATGACTTGCCAGGCGCGCTGGAAGGCGAGGCCGAACTGCTGATGCAGGGCGAAGACAGCCAGCAGTACCAGTTCCGCATCACCCATCGCGGGCAGCTGCTGGGCGAAGGCCGCGCCACGGTGATGCTGGGCCAGGCGCCGGCACAATGAGCAAACGCACACGCGCAGACGAGGAGTTTTGATGGAGTGCAAAGGTTTTCTGTTCGACCTGGACGGTACCCTGGTCGATTCATTGCAGGTAGTGGAGCGGGCCTGGGCGGACTGGGCGCTGCGGCGCGCGCTCGATCCCCGGCAGGTACTGGGATTCATCCATGGCAAGCAGGCCATCACCTCGCTGCGGCACTTCATGCCGGGCGAAAGCGAGGCGGCTATCCAGCGCGAGTTCGCCGCGCTGGAGCAGATCGAAGCGGCCGACACCCGCGGGATAGTGGCGCTGCCCGGTGCGGTGGCGCTGCTGCAGCGGCTCGAGCAGCTGCAGATTCCCTGGGCGATCGTGACCTCGGGCACGGTGCCGATCGCGCAGGTACGCCATCGCGCCGCGCAACTGCCGCGTCCGCAGGTGTTCATCACCGCCGAGGACGTGGCGATGGGAAAGCCGCATCCGGATCCGTACCTGCTCGGCGCGCAGCGGCTGGGCCTGGCGCCAGCCGACTGCGTGGTGGTCGAGGACGCGCCGGCAGGTATCCGCTCCGGGCTGGCGGCCGGTTGCCAGGTGATCGCGGTGAACGCCCCGGCCGACATACCCGAGCTGCAACAGGTCGCGCGGGTGCTCGATGCGTTGACGCAGATCCAGGTGCAGCCGACCGCGCACGGCGCCACCATTGAAGTGCGCTGAAGCGCGCACCCACGGGCACCCGAATGGACAGCACAACGCAACGACGGACCTGAAGACATGAAAGACAAGCTTTCCCCTCGCCGCGCACTGGTCACAGGCGGCAGTGGCGATCTGGGTGGCGCGATCTGCCGGCGGCTCGCGGCCGACGGCGTACATGTGATCGTGCATGCCAATCGCAACCGCGCACGTGCCGATGAAGTGGCCGAGGCGATCATCGCCAGCGGTGGCAGCGCCGAGGCGGTCGCCTTCGACGTGGCCGATGCCGCCGCCAGCGGCGCCGCGCTGGCGGCGTTGCTCGACGCCGGCCCGATCCAGATCGTGGTCAACAATGCCGGCATCCACGACGACGCGCCGATGGCCGGAATGAGCGCCGAACGCTGGCACCGGGTGATCGATGTCTCGTTGCACGGCTTCTTCAATGTCACCCAGCCGCTGTTGCTGCCGATGGCGCGCACGCGCTGGGGCCGCATCGTCAGCGTATCGTCGGTGGCGGCGGTGCTCGGCAACCGTGGCCAGACCAACTACGCCGCCGCCAAGGCGGCGCTGCACGGCGCCAGCAAGTCGCTGGCGCGCGAGATGGCCAGCCGTGGCATCAGCGTCAACGTGGTCGCACCCGGCGTGATCGAAGGTGCGATGACGGCGGAAACCTTCCCGCCGGAGGCAATCAAGCAGATGGTGCCGGCCGCCCGCGCCGGCAAGCCGGACGAAGTGGCGGTGCTGGTGGCATTTCTGTGCTCGGACGCAGCCGGCTACATCAACGGCCAGGTGATCGGCGTCAACGGCGGCATGGGCTAGCGGCTCAGGCGCCCGCCGCCCGCCGGTGCTCAGCCTGGCTCGCGCGCGGATGCGCTCGCGATGCTGGCGAATTCGCCGTCCGGATCGTCGATTAGCGGCGGCTGCGCGCGAATGCGCCGACGCACCTGCCACAGATGACCTTGGCGCAATACCTGGCGCACCACGTGCGAGGTGATGTTCCACAGATCGCGGACCAGGCGGAAGTGGCTCTTGCGGAACGTGCCCGCCGCATGATCGCCGGCATAGCGCGTCTCGATCGGTACCGCGACCACGCGGGCGCCCAGCTTGCGGGCGGCGGAGATCAACAGTTGCGCCTCGAACACGAAGCCCTCGCCCGGCACGTCGGACAGGGTGAACACCGAAGCCGGATAGAAGCGCTGGCCGCTCTGGCTGTCGACCAGCTGGAAGCCGCAGCCCCAGGCGATGCCCCAGTCGCCGAAGTCGTTGCCGATCCGGCGGATCGTCGGCTGGTTGGCGCGCTTGCGCAGGCGCGCGCCGATGATGATGCAGCCTGGATGGCGGTTGGCCGCCGCCAGCAGGCGCGGGAAATCCTCGGCGCTGTGCTGGCCGTCGCCGTCCATCGTCATCACCCCGCGCAGGCCACGGCGCTGCGCCTCGGCAAAACCGCTGCGCAAGGCCGCCCCCTTGCCCAGGCGTTGCGGATGCCGGATCACGGTGACCGGCAGGTCGGCAATCTGGTCGGCGGTGCCGTCGTCGGAACCGTCGTCGACCACGATCACATGGGCGCACTGCGCCAGCGCCGCGCTGGCCACCTCGCGGATGCGCAACGCCTCGTTGAGTGCGGGGATCAGGATCGCGCTGTTGGCGGTGCTAAGCATTTCGCGGCTCATGCGTGCAGGTCCACCACCAGCTGGCGGCCGGGGCCCGCATGCAGGCGGGCCGGACCGGCAGCGCCGGCGAGCAGGTCGAACAACGGCAGCATCGGCGCCATTGCGTTGGCCGCGGCATGGCGCTGCAATGGCCCGGACTCGGTGGCGTCCTCGCCATCGGTCAGGCGAGCGCTCAGCCAAGGCTTGCCGGCCACCGGCGTGCGGCCCAGCACCAGTGCGCCGCCGAGCAGGCCTTCGCTGTGGGAGATGCGGCCCAGCGCGCCGACCGAACGGCTGTCATAGCCGACCAGCACCACCGCCTCGGCGCCGCAGGCCAGTTGTGCCAGCGCTTCCAGCAGACCCTGCGCGAAGCTGGCGCGGCTGGCGCTGAGCGCGGTGGCCGGCGCCAGCGCGCCGACCGCGATGGTCCAGTAGCCGGCGGCGGCGTTGTGCACCGAGTTGTGGAATCGGGTGGGCGAGATCGTCAGCGGATCGCTGGCCAGGGTGCTGCACATGTAGTCGGTGATGGCCAGGTCACCGTGATTGGAGGTGAATACCGACGACAGTAGCGCCGGATCGCGACCGGCGTCGTTGCAAGCGGCCAGCGCCGCCTGCAACGACACCGCCACGGTGTCCGGCGCGCGCCGTCGCTCGTTGGCCGGCAACAACGGCGCGACCGGGCGCGGCGGGGTCGGCTGCAATGCGTCGCCGGCCGCGAACGCGCGCGCCGCTGCCCAGCTGGGAAGTCCATCGGTCCAGAAGCCGATGCCCTCGAC
>JAATFS010000475.1 GCA_015655035.1 Lysobacterales bacterium
CACCCAGGCCGAGGCCGATGCGGCCAAGACCGTGCCGATGCATGCCACCCCGCATGAGCCGCCGGTGCAGGCCTATGCCCCGCACGTGGCGGAGATGGTGCGCCAGGAGATGATCGCCCGCTACGGCGGCGAGGTGCTCAATAAGGGCTACCACGTCACCACCACGATCGACGCCACGCTACAGGCCGCCGCCGACACTGCGGTCCACGCCGGACTGATGCTGTACGACCACCGCCATGGCTGGCACGGCGTGGAACAGCATTTCGACGTTACCGCCAGCGACGACGCGGCGGCCTTGGCCAAGCACTTGAACGGCATCGTGCCGCAAGCAGGGCTGCGCCCGGTCATCGTGTCCGCCATCGACGCCAGCGGCGGGGTCACGGTGGTGCAACAGGACGCCACCGAGCTCAGCCTCCCCGCCTCGGCATCGCGCTGGACCAACCGCTCGCCGGCCAAGCTGCTCAAGCGCGGCGACCTGGTACGCATCCGTGCCGGCCAGAACCAGGGTGAGTGGATCATCGACCAGCTGCCGCGTGCGCAGGCCGCACTGGTGTCGCTCGATGCCAATAACGGCGCGCTGCGCGCGATCGTCGGCGGCTTCAGTTTTGCCGGCAACAAATTCAACCGCGCCACTCAGGCGCGGCGCCAGCCCGGTTCCAGTTTCAAGCCGTTCGTCTATGCCGCCGCCTTCGAGAAAGGCTTCAACCCGGCCTCGATCGTGCTCGATGCACCCGTTGTATTCCGCGACCGCCGTGGCAAGACCTGGTCGCCGCAGAACGACGGCGGCGGCTTCCGCGGGCCGATGCGGCTGCGCGAGGCGCTGGTGCAATCGCGCAACCTGGTGTCGGTGCGCCTGCTCGACGGCATCGGCGTCAGCTTCGCCCGCAAGTACATCAGCCAGTTCGGTTTCGATGAAGCCGAGTTGCCGCCCAACCTTTCGATGTCGCTGGGTACCGCCTCGCTGACCCCGTTGTCGGTGGCGCGCGGTTATGCGGCATTCGCCAACGGCGGCTCGCGGGTGGACACCTGGCTGATCGACGAGATCAAGGATCGCGACGGCAACGTGGTGTTCAAGGAGAACCCGGCCGTCGCCTGCCGCACCTGCATCACCCAGGCCGGCACCACGGCCCCGGTGAGCCAGGTGATCGACGGCTTCAACTTCGGTGCGCCGGCCCCGCCCCAACCCGCCCAGGCGGCGACGCCACTGGGCAGCGACGCGCCGGCGGAAAGCGCGCCGGCATTGCCGACCGATGCCAGGATAGCGCCGCGTGCAATCGACGCGCGTACCGCCTATCAGTTGGTGTCGATGATGCGTGACGTGGTGCAGCGTGGCACCGGCACGCCCGCCAGAGCCCTCGAGCGCGAGGACGTCGGCGGCAAGACCGGCTCGACCAACGACTACCGCGATGCCTGGTTCTCCGGCTTCGGCGGCCCCTACGCCACCACCGTATGGGTCGGCCGCGACGACTTCCGCACCCTGGGCAATGGCGAATATGGCGGCAGGGCGGCGCTGCCGATCTGGGTCGAGTACATGCGTACCGCGTTGAAAGACACTCCGCTGGCCACCAACAATCCGCCCGAAGGCATGACCCAGGCGAACATCAACGGCGCTACCGAATGGGTCAAGAACGAAGACCTGGACCGCCTGCAGAACCACGACCAGAGCTTGCAGGACCAGCAGGCCGACGAGAAGGCGTTCGATATCTTCTGACGGCCGGGAACCAGGGAGCCTCGGCCACCCGGTTCCCATCTCCGTCTGCCGGGACGCCGATGTGCAATGCCGAGCAGGCCTCCATCGGCGTTGCCCGTTATCCGTTTCTTCATGTAGCTGTTGTAGAGTCGGAGCGGTACTCCCAAAGGGAATCCGGCCATGCATCACGCGCGCCAACACGCGGAAACCCGGACACGCGAACGCCGCCACCGCCTGGCCAATGAAGCAGCCCGGCTGATGGTCGAAAACGGCATCCGCGACTTCCACCAGGCCAAGCTCAAGGCCGCCAGCCGGCTCGGCATCCACGACGACGCCTCACTGCCGCGCAACCGCGAAATCGAACAGGCCTTGCGCGAGTACCAGCGCCTGTTCGTCGGTCCCGACCATGGCCAGTGCCTGCGCCAGCGTCGCGAAGCTGCGCTGCGTGCGCTCGATTTCCTGCACCCGTTCGCGCCGCGCCTGACCGGCCCCGTCCTGGACGGCACCGCCGACGCCAACGCATCGGTGCAATTGCATCTGCACAGCGACGACCCGGAGGCAGTCCAGCATTTCCTGGAAGACCACCGCATCCCGGCCGAATCGCGCACGCGCCGGCTGCGCCTGGACCGCAAGCGCAACGCGGATGTTCCGGTGTGGCTGTTCAGCGCCGAGGAACTGAGCTTCGACCTGACCGTGCTGCCCTACGACGCATTGCGTCAGGCGCCGCTGTCGCAGATCGACGAAAAGCCGATGATGCGCGCCTCGGCGATGCAGCTTCGGC
>JAATFS010000131.1 GCA_015655035.1 Lysobacterales bacterium
ATGGGTGGCGTCGAACACCACCGGGCAACCAGTGTCGCGCATCACTCTCAACGAGCGCATGTCGCTGACCAAGTTGTTGTAGCCGAACGAAGCGCCGCGCTCGCAAACCATGATCTGCTCGTTGCCGGTCGACTTGGCCTTTTCGACCACCGGCTTCATGTCCCAGGGCGCCAGGAACTGGCCCTTCTTGATGTTGACCGGCTTGCCTGCCGAGCAGACATTCTTGATGAAGTCGGTCTGGCGCACCAGGAAAGCCGGGGTCTGCAGCACATCGACCACTGCGGCGACCTCGTTCATCGGCGTGTATTCGTGCACGTCGGTCAGCACCGGCACGCCGATCTGCCGCTTGACCGCGTCCAGCACCTTCAGTCCCTCTTCCAGGCCGGGGCCACGAAAGCTGGTACCGGAGGTACGGTTGGCCTTGTCGAAGCTGGACTTGAAGATGAAGTTCATGCCGAGCTTGCCGGTGATCTCCTTCAGCTTGCCGGCCACGTCGAGTTGCAGTTGCATCGATTCGATCACACACGGGCCTGCGATCAGGAACAGCGGTTGGTCCAGACCGACTTCGAAACCACACAGTTTCATCGAATCACCTTTCATGTAAGAACCCCTCTCCTACCGGGAGAGGGGTTGGGTGAGGGCTATGGATGCAAGGCCGCCAGGAATCCAGGGGTCCGAGGCTCCCCCCTCCCTTCCGCTAGTCCGGCGCTCCGCGCCAATGTCTTCCGCGAGAGGGACCGTGGTCCCGATGGCGGAAGCAACGCGTCAGGCCCGGGCTTCCTTTAACAGCTTGCCGCCAGCCTTCTTCTCGCGCGCTGCACGAACGAAGCCGATGAACAGCGGGTGCCCATCGCGCGGGGTGGACAGGAACTCCGGGTGCGCCTGGCATGCCAGGAACCACGGATGCGTCTCGCGCGGCAGCTCCACCACCTCCACCAACGTGTCGTCCATCGACTTGCCGGCGATGATCAGGCCCGCGTCTTCCAGCTGGGTGCGATAGCGATTGTTGAACTCGTAGCGGTGGCGATGACGCTCGGACACCACGTCCTTGCCATACAGCTCGCGCGCCAGCGTACCCGGCTTGAGCCGCTGTTCCTGCAAGCCCAGGCGCATGGTGCCGCCCAAGTCCGACTTCTCGTCGCGCTTTTCGACCTCGCCGGTAGCGGTGCGCCACTCGGTGATCAGGCCGATCACCGGATGCGGCGACTGGCGATCGTTCTCGGTGCTGTTGGCGCCTTCCAGGTGGGCAACGTGGCGGGCGTAGTCCACCACCGCCGCCTGCATGCCATAGCAGATGCCGAAGTACGGCACGGCATGCTCGCGCGCATAGCGGGAGGTCAACACCTTGCCTTCGAAACCACGGTCGCCGAAGCCGCCCGGCACCAGGATGCCGTCCACGTCGGCCAGCGCCGACAGGTCGCTGCCTTCCAGCTCCTGGGCCTCGATCCACTTCAGCTTGACCCGGGTGCGCTGGCGCAGGCCACCGTGCTTGAGCGCTTCGCCCACCGACTTGTACGCGTCCTGGTGGTCAACGTACTTGCCGACCACGGCGATCGTGACTTCGTCCAGCGGATGCACGGTGGCATCCACCACCGATTCCCACTCGGCCAGATTGGCCGGACCGACCTTGTCGCGCAGCTTGAACTGCTCGATGACGATCTCGTCCAGGCCCTGCCGGTGCAGTTCCAGCGGCATGCCGTACAACACGTCGATATCCGGCGCACTGATGACCGCGCGCTCGGACACGTTGGTGAACAGCGCGATCTTGCGCCGCTCCGAATCGGGAATCGGCTGTTCCGAGCGGCACAGCAGCACGTCGGGCTGGATGCCGATCGAGCGCAACTCCTTGACCGAGTGCTGAGTCGGCTTGGTCTTCAGCTCGCCGGCGGCGGCGATGTACGGCACCAGGGTGAGATGCATGAACATCGCACGCTCCGCGCCACGCTCGGTGCGGACCTGGCGAATCGCTTCCAGGAACGGCAGCGACTCAATATCGCCGACGGTACCGCCGATCTCCACCAGCGCCACGTCGAAGCCCGCAGTGGCCTCGTCCACGCAGCGGCGGATCTCATCGGTGATGTGCGGAATCACCTGGACGGTCGCGCCCAGATAGTCGCCGCGACGCTCCTTGCGGATCACGTTTTCATAGATCCGGCCGGTCGTGATCGAATTCTTGCGCGACAGCCGGGTACGCACGAAACGCTCGTAGTGCCCCAGGTCCAGGTCGGTCTCGGCACCGTCGTCGGTGACATAGACCTCACCGTGCTGGAACGGGCTCATCGTGCCCGGATCGACGTTGATGTAAGGGTCCAGCTTCATCATCGTGACCTTGAGGCCACGTGCTTCAAGGATGGACGCAAGCGAAGCGGCGGCAATGCCCTTACCAAGTGAGGACACTACGCCGCCTGTTACAAAAATCAGGGGAGTCATGGGGCTCGAAGCCTCCCGGAAAGCCATAGTTTAACGGTTGCCGCCGCAATGCCCAAGCGCTTGCGGTCGACAAATCTCATATAACAAAAAAAAAGACGCCCCGGTATGCACCGGGGCGTCTGGATACGCACAGGGCTGCGCAAGGTCAGCGCAGCTCTTCTTCCTCTTCCGCCGCCTTGCCCAGCTTGCCGCTTTTCTCGGCCTTGGCCTTGTCGGCAGCCGCAGCTGCGCGGCGCTTGGCCTTGCGCTCGGCCTCGGTCTGCGCCTTGGCTTCGCTGGTCTTCTGTGCCGCGGCCCCCTGCGGGGCGGGCTGCGGCTGCGCCATTGCGGCCGGAATGGCGATCACGGCGGCGGCGGCCGCCGCCAGCACCAGGATATTTTTGAGTTTCATGGTCGTCCTCCAGAATCGAATCCCCGAGATGGGGGCGTTCGTTGCAACCTCGAGGCATAGCTTAACGGTCGTCGCCCCGACCGCCACTGAATACGGGTCGCGTGCAAAAAAATGGTCTAGACCGCACACTTGCGCGTCGTTTCACGCCCTTCCGAGATGCATGAACACCCGTTACAACGCCGCCGATATTGAAGTTCTCTCCGGCCTGGATCCGGTCAAGCGCCGTCCAGGCATGTATACCGACACCGCGCGTCCGAACCATCTGGCGCAGGAAGTCATCGACAACTCGGTGGACGAGGCGCTGGCCGGCTATGCCCGCCAGGTCGAGGTCACTCTGTACAAGGATGGCAGCTGCGAAGTGTCCGACGACGGCCGCGGCATGCCGGTGGACATCCACCCCGAGGAGAAGATCCCGGGCGTGGAACTGATCCTGACCCGGCTGCATGCCGGCGGCAAGTTCAACAACCGCAACTACACCTTCTCCGGCGGCCTGCACGGCGTGGGCGTGAGCGTAGTCAACGCGCTGTCCACCAAGGTCGAGCTGTTCATCAAGCGCGACGGCAGCGAGCACCGCATGGAGTTCCGCGACGGCAACGCCGCCTCCGCGCTGGAGGTGGTGGGCACGGTCGGCAAGAAGAACACTGGCACCCGCCTGCGGTTCTGGGCCGACCCGAAGTACTTCGACACCCCAAAGTACAACGTGCGCGCGCTGCGCCACCTGCTGCGCGCCAAGGCTGTGCTGTGCCCCGGGCTGACCGTCAAGCTGTTCGACGAGGCCACCGGCGAACAGGACAGCTGGCATTTCGAGAACGGCCTGCGCGACTACCTCAAGAGCGAAATGCTCGAGCGCGAGCTGCTGCCGGCCGAGCTGTTCGTCGGCACCCTGAAGAAAGAGACCGAGATCGTCGACTGGGCCGCGGCCTGGGTGCCCGACGGCGAGCTGGTCCAGGAAAGCTACGTCAACCTGATCCCCACCGCGCAGCACGGCACCCACGTCAATGGGCTGCGCTCGGGCTTGACCGAGGCACTGCGCGAATTCTGCGACTTCCGCAATCTGTTGCCGCGCGGCGTCAAGCTGGCGCCCGAGGATGTCTGGGACCGCGTTACCTTCGTGCTCAGCCTGAAGATGACCGATCCGCAGTTCTCCGGCCAGACCAAGGAACGACTGTCCTCGCGCCAGGCGGCCGGCTTCATCGAAGGGGCCGCGCACGACGCCTTCAGCCTCTACTTGAACCAGAATGTGGAGATCGGCGAGAAGATTGCGCAGATCGCCATCGACCGCGCCAGCGCCCGGTTGAAGACCGAGAAACAGATCGTCCGCAAGAAGGTCACCTCCGGCCCCGCCCTGCCCGGCAAGCTGGCCGACTGCATCAGCCAGGACCTGTCGCGCACCGAGCTGTTCCTGGTGGAGGGCGACTCGGCCGGCGGCTCGGCCAAGCAGGCCCGCGACAAGGACTTCCAGGCGATCCTGCCGCTGCGCGGCAAGATCCTCAACACCTGGGAAGTGGCCTCCGGCAGCGTGCTCGCTTCCGAGGAAGTACACAACCTGGCGATTGCGATCGGCTGCGACCCCGGCAAGGACGACATCAGCGGCCTGCGTTACGGCAAGGTGGTGATCCTGGCCGACGCCGACTCCGACGGCCTGCACATCGCCACCCTGCTGGCGGCACTGTTTCTCAAGCATTTCCCGTCGCTGGTCGCCGCCGGCCACGTGTTCGTGGCGATGCCGCCGCTGTTCCGCGTGGACGTGGGCAAGCAGGTGTTCTACGCGCTGGACGAGGAAGAGAAGACCTCGCTGCTGGACAAGATCGCGCGCGAGAAGATCAAGGGCCAGATCAGCGTGACCCGTTTCAAGGGCCTGGGCGAAATGAACCCGCAGCAATTGCGCGAGTCCACCATCCACCCGGATACGCGCCGCTTGGTGCAGCTAACAGTGGACGGCGATGGCGAGCAGACCCGCTCGCTGATGGACATGCTGCTGGCCAAGAAGCGCGCGGGGGATCGGAAGCAGTGGCTGGAGACCAAGGGCGACCTGGCCTCGCTGGAGGTCTGAGCGCCCGGCACGCCGGCGCCCTCCCTCAAGCACCCGGCGGCCGCGGGTGACCACGTCTCAGGCGTGGCCACCGACGATTGCAGCGCACGGCCAACAACCGGTACCTTGAACCGGTGCCGGCCACCACCGGCGGACAGTGTGGCGACCGTCCCTGATCGCAGCTCCAGCCACAAGTCCAGACGGTTTTCGACCGCAGGGAATCCGAGCGTCAGGCTTCGCCACGCGCGTGCGGCATGCGGATGTTCTAGGATCGAGCGTTCTTCCTCCCGTTCCGTCTGCCGATGCCCTGGTGCGCCCGCGTCGACCTGGATTACCTTCGCTCCCCCGGCAGCGGCCGCACGCTCGCACGTTCGCGCCATGAAGGCCCGCTGCGACTGCTGAAAAGCCTGTACCCCGAAGGCGAAGGCATCTGCCACAACGTGCTGATCCATCCGCCAGGAGGGTTGGTTGGCGGAGACCGGCTCGATATCCGCATCGACGCCCAGCCCGGCAGCCACGGCCTGGTCACCACCCCCGGGGCAACGCGTTATTACCGCAGCGACGGCGAGCATGCGGTGCAGGACACGCGGATCGCGGTACGTGCCGGCGCGCGGCTGGAATGGTTGCCGCTGGAAACGCTGTACTACGACGGTTGCCTGGCCGAGAACCGGCTGCACCTGGCGCTGGAGCCGGATTCGGAGCTGATCGGCTGGGACGTGCTGGCGCTCGGCCTGCCCAGCGCCGGGCGGCCGTTCCTGCAAGGCGAAGTGCTGCAACACCTGGAACTGGCCGATACCTGGCTGGAAAGCGGCCGCATCCGCGGCGACGACGTCCACCTGCTGGATGGCCCGGTCGGCCTGGCCGGGCAGCGTTGCATGGCTACGGTCTTCTTCGCCAGCGGCGGTGTGATGGCGCCCGCCCTGCGCGAGCGCGCGCTGGAGCTGGCCCGCGGCGTGCTGGACGCCGATCCGCTGCGCCACAGCGCCGGTGCGACCAGCCCCGACCCCCGCCTGGTGGTGGTCAGGGTGCTGGCCCCCCTAGTGGAACCGGCGATGCAACTGGCCCAGCGCATCCGTGCGGTGTGGCGTAGCGAACTCTGGCAACTGCCAGGCGCCGCTCCGCGGGTATGGGCCATTTGACGTAGGCCGCTGCCCGCACGGCCGCACTACCATCGAGGTGGCTCTCCCAGGACCACACCGATGGAACTCACTCCACGCGAAAAGGACAAGTTGCTGCTGTTCACTGCGGCGCTGCTGGCCGAGCGCCGTCGCGCGCGTGGGCTGCGGCTCAATTACCCCGAGTCGGTTGCGTTGATCAGCGCAACAGTGCTCGAAGGCGCGCGCGATGGCAGGAGCGTGGCCGAGCTGATGAGCGAGGGACGCGGCATCCTCGCCCGCGAGGACGTGATGGACGGCGTGCCGGAAATGATTCCGGACATCCAGGTCGAAGCGACCTTCCCCGACGGCACCAAGCTGGTGACCATCCACCAGCCGATCGCATGACCCGATCCATTTACCGGAGCACGCCATGAAGCGTATCTGTGTCCGCATCGCATTGGCGGCGCTGTCGCTGACCGCTGCCCAAACCGCATCCGCGCATGCCGGCCATCAGGCCGGCGACACGGGACTACTGGCCGGCCTGCTGCACCCGCTGACCGGCATCGACCACCTGCTGGCATTGCTGGCGATCGGATTATGGATCGGCCTGCCCGCACGCCGCCTGCCGCACGAACGCACATGGATGCCGTTGCTGCTGCTGTCCGCCTTCGCACTCGGCATCGCCTGGGGTTGGTCCGCGACGATGCCATCTCGATTGGAAGCGGCCGTGGCGTTCTCGGTGTTGGCCGTGGGGCTGCTGCTGGCCGCCAGCCAGCGCCTGCATCGCGGGCTATCGGCCGCCCTGCTGTGCGCGTTCGCACTGTTGCATGGCAGCGCGCATGGCAGCGACTGGCACGGCGCCGGCCAACCCTTCGCGCTGGCCGGCGGCGCCCTGGCCGCGACCGCGCTGCTGCTGGCGGCCGGCATCGGGCTGGGCCACGCACTGCGCGATTGCGGCGCCTGGGTACGCCGCGCGACCGCGGCCGGGCTGGCGGCGGCCGGCCTGCTGTTGATGGCGGGCGCGGCGTGACTCCCGGCGAGTTGTTGATCGACGCGGGCGAGCACACGCTCAATCCTGGGCGCCGCACGCTCACGCTTGTGGTGCTCAACCAGAGCGAGCGCCCGATCCAGGTGGGCTCGCATTACCACTTCCACGAGGCCAATCCCGGCCTGGGCTTCGATCGCCATGCCGCGCGCGGCATGCGCCTGAACATCGCCGCCGGTACCGCCATACGCTTCGAGCCGGGCCAGCAGCGCACCGTCGAGCTGGTCGAACTGGGCGGCGACCGCATCGTCCACGGCTTCCGCGCCGCGATCCAGGGACCGCTGTAATGGCACGGATCGATCGCCGCGCCTATGCCGAGATCTACGGCCCGACCATCGGCGACCGCGTGCGCCTGGCCGACACCGCACTGCGGGTCGAGGTGGAGGACGACTACACCCTGCGCGCCGGCGGATACGGCGAGGAGGCCAAGTTCGGCGGCGGCAAGAGCATCCGCGACGGCATGGCACAGAGCCAGCGCAGCCGCGCCGAAGGCGCGATGGACCTGGTGCTGACCAATGCGCTGGTGATCGATCACTGGGGCATCGTGAAGGCCGATATCGGCGTACGCGACGGGCGCATCGCGCGGCTGGGCAAGGCCGGCAACCCTGACACCCAGCCCGGGGTGGACATCGTGATCGGCCCGGGCACCGAAATCCTCAGCTGCGAGGGCTGCATCGTCACCGCCGGCACGATCGACAGCCACATCCACTTCATCAGTCCGCAACAGATCGACGAAGCACTGGCCGCCGGCACCACCACCATGATCGGCGGTGGGACCGGGCCGGCCACCGGCACCCTGGCCACCACCTGCACGCCGGGCGCCTGGAACCTGGAGCGCATGCTGCAGGCGGCCGACGCGTTCCCGATGAACCTGGGCTTCCTGGGCAAGGGTAACGCCAGCCGCCCGGACGCATTGCGCGAACAGACCGAGGCCGGCGCGGTCGGGCTGAAGCTGCACGAGGACTGGGGCACCACGCCATCGGCGATCGACACCTGCCTGGACGTGGCCGAAGAGTACGACGTGCAAGTGGCGATCCACAGCGACACGTTGAACGAATCGGGGTTCGTCGAGGACACCATCGCCGCGACCAAGGGCCGCGGCCTGTGCGCGTTCCATACCGAAGGCGCCGGCGGCGGACACGCGCCGGACATCCTGCGCGTGGTCGGCGAGGACAACTTCCTGCCGTCCTCGACCAATCCGACCATGCCCTACACCATCAACACCCTCGACGAGCATGTCGACATGCTGATGGTCTGCCACCACCTGGACCCGGGCATCGCCGAGGACCTGGCGTTCGCCGAGAGCCGTATCCGCAGAGAGACCATCGCAGCCGAGGACGTGCTGCACGACCTTGGCGCGATCAGCATGTTCAGCAGCGATAGCCAGGCGATGGGCCGGGTTGGCGAAGTCACCCTGCGTTGCTGGCAGAGCGCGCACAAGATGAAGCTGCAACGCGGCGCGCTGGCGCCCGATGGCGAGCGCAACGACAACGTCCGGGTGCGCCGCTACATTGCCAAGCTGACCATCAACCCGGCCATCGCCCATGGCTTGGCGCACGAGGTCGGCAGCATCGAGCCGGGCAAGCTGGCCGACCTGGTGGTGTGGAAACCGGCATTCTTCGGGGTCAAGCCCAGCGTGGTGGTCAAGGGCGGCTTTATCGCGCTGGCGGCGATGGGCGATCCCAACGCTTCGATCCCGACCCCGCAGCCGGTGCACTACCGGCCTATGTTCGGCGCCTATGGCGGCGCGCTGGCGCGCGGCGCGCTCACGTTCGTCTCGCAGGCCGGGCTGGCCGCCGGCATCGGCCAGCGCTTCGGCCTGACCAAGACGCTCAGCGCGGTGCGCAACATCCGCCAGGTGCGCAAGCGCGACATGATCCATAACAGCTACGTGCCGACCATGGAAATCGACGCGCAGACCTACGCGGTCCGCGCCGATGGCCAATTGCTCAGCTGCGAGCCAGCGGCGACGTTGCCGATGACCCAGCGTTATTTCCTGTTTTGAAGGCCCCCAGCTTTGAAGGCCCCTAGCATGGTGCGTATCACCCGACTATTGCCTGGCGGCCTGGGGCTGGCACCCGCCGCCCTGGGCGTCGCGGCCACGGTCGAACTGGATTGGGACGTGCGCCAGAAGAGCCGCTTCGATGCGGTGGATTCGCTTGGTCGCCGGCTGGGTGTGTTCCTGCCCTGGGGTAGCGTGGTGCGCGGTGGCGACGTACTGGAAGCCGAGGACGGCAGCCAGATCCGGGTGATCGCGGCGGCGCAGCCGGTGCTGCGTGTGCGCTGGCCCGGCGAGGACACGGCCTTCGCGCTGGTGCGCGCCGCCTACCACCTGGGCAACCGCCACGTGCCACTGGCCCTGGCACCGGATCGACTCGAGCTCGAGCCCGATCACGTGCTGGCGCAGATGCTGGAATCGATGGGCTATGAGGTGATTGCCACCGAGGCCGCGTTCGAACCGGAGTCCGGTGCGTACGGCGGGCATCATGGCCATGCTTGAAGCAGCCACTCCGCTGTCGCCAGGCCTGCTGCATCTGCTGCGGCTGGCATCGCCGGCACTGCCGATCGGCGGTTTTTCGTATTCGGAAGGGTTGGAAGCGGCGATCGACAGCGGCCGCGTCGGCAACGAAGCGCAGGTGGCCCACTGGCTGTCGGCGCAACTGCAACTGACGATGGCGCGCAGCGAGGTGGCCGTGCTCGCCGCGGCGGTACGCGCCATTCGCAGCGACGACACGCCGCGACTGCACGCGCTCGACCGTTGGGTACGCCTGACCCGAGAAAGCGGCGAGTTGCGCCTGCAGACCGCGCAGATGGGGCGCTCGCTGGGCGATTGGCTGCGCGGCGTCGAACCGCACTGCGCCACCATGCTGGAGCGCTGGCATCCCACCTACCCGATCGCCTACGCGATCGCGGCCACACGCAGCGATGCCACCGTGGCCGACATCTGCGCCGCCTTCGTCTTTGCCTGGGCCGAGAACATGGTGCAGGCGGCGTTGAAAGCCGTTCCGCTGGGCCAGAGCGCGGGGCAGCGGGTGCTGGGACGGCTGTGCGCCGAGATCCCCGCCACCGTCGCGCAGGCCCTGGCGCTGGACGAGAGCGACCGGCAGGCGTTCGCGCCAATGCTGGCAATCGTCTCGGCACAGCATGAAACCCAGTACTCGCGGCTATTCCGCAGCTGATACCAGGAGAGAATCCAGATGAGCGATATTCCAGGCCGCAGCAAGCCCCAGCCCCCGTTGCGGCTCGGCATCGGCGGACCTGTCGGCTCAGGCAAGACCACCCTGCTGGAAATGCTGTGCAAGGCGATGCGCGCGCGCTACGACCTGATTGCGATCACCAACGACATCTACACCAAGGAGGACCAGCGCCTGCTGACTGTCAGCGGCGCGCTGCCGGCCGAGCGCATTCTAGGTGTGGAAACCGGCGGCTGCCCGCATACGGCGATCCGCGAAGACGCCTCCATCAACCTGGAGGCAATCGCGCGGATGCTTGAGCGCTTTCCGGACGCGGACGTGGTGTTCGTCGAATCCGGCGGCGACAACCTGGCGGCGACCTTCAGCCCGGAACTGTCGGACCTGACGATCTACGTGATCGATGTCGCCGCCGGTGAGAAGATCCCGCGCAAGGGCGGCCCCGGCATCACCAAGAGCGACCTGCTGGTGATCAACAAGACCGATCTGGCCGCGCACGTGGGCGCTGACCTGGGGGTGATGGAAGCCGATACCCGGCGCATGCGCGGCACGCGGCCGTTCGTAATGACCAACCTCAAGACGCTGGCCGGCGTGGCCGAGGTGGTGGACTTCATCGAGACGCGGGGCCTGCTAACCCCGCTTGATCCCGCATGACACCCGCGTAGCCTGCCTTTCGACGGCGCAGCGTTGGCGGCTCACTTCACCCGGCGCGCGGCGATCCCGGCCAGGCAGGTGTTGGCGATGTAGTTGGCGTTGTAGGCGGTTTCGTAGCTCAGGTCCAGGTACGGCGCCACGTCCAGCATCTCGAACCCCACCACCTGGTTGCGCGAACACAGTTCCCGGACCAGCGACGACGCCTCGCGCAGGGTCAGGCCATTCGGCGAGGGCCTCCCCGCGCCCTTGGCATAGGCCGGATCGAGCACGCTGGCGTCGAAGGAAAGAAACACCCGGCCCGGCCCCTTGCCGACCTCCGCCAGCACCGCCGCCGCCACCGCGTCCCAGCCTTGCCGGCCGACCTCGGCCATCGTATGGCTGCGGATTCGCTGCGACTTCAGCCAGGCGATGTCGTCCTGAGTCGTTTCCTGGCCGCGAGTGCCGACCTGGACCAGGTCGGCACCGTCCAGGTGCCCGTCGCGGATCAGTGCCGATACCGCCTGTTCGTCGGAAATCGTATGGTCCAGGCCGCGCTTGGCCTCCGGGTGCGCGTCGAGCTGGACCACGCTGAAACCGCCCTTGCCGTACTTGCCGGCCATCGCCGCGACCGTGGAATACATCACCGAATGGTCGCCGCCGATCACGAACGGGATCGCGCCGGTCTCGGCGATACTCTGGATCATCGAGCGAACGTGGCCGATGGTCAGCTCGATGCTCATCTTGTCGGTGGCGAGGTTGCCGAAATCGGCCACTGTCAGCACGTCCAGCGGATTCAGCTCGGCATACACGTCGTAGCCACTGGTGGCGTAGTTCTGGAACGCGGCGCGCATCACGTTGGCAGCATTGACCGCGTCGCGCCAGCCGCTGCCGTTATCGCTGGGCACGCCGACGAAGGCCACGTCCACCTTGCTCGCGACCAGGTCCTGCACGCGCAGCGCGACTGGTGCATGGTTGAAGGTCGGCACGCCACCGCGCTGGTCGACGTAGCGCTTGAGGCTGAATACACCCGGATCGCGTTGGTACTTGTCCAGCGCCTGGGGCAGCAGCACCGTGCGCGCATTGAAGTTGCCGGCCTCCGAATTGATTGGAATCGCATCGAAATCACCCACCGGATCGAGCACTTCGTCGCTGGCGCCCGCGGCCGGGTCCGGCCCGTGGTAGCGGGCATCGTTCAAGGCCCCGACCAAGGTGGCGACGATGCGCTTGACTTCCGCGGCGCTCTTGCCGGCCAGCCGCTTGTGCAATGCCGGTTTCGACAACCCCAGCAGATTGAGGCTCTGCTCGTCGTTGATCACGCCCTTCTCATCGTCCGACAGCGCCTCCAGCCTGACCTGCCCGGCAGGCTGGGCCAGTACGCCGGATGCGGGCCCCAACGCAAGCGACACCGCCAGCACGCACAGCTGCGCCAAGCGCCTTTTGCACGCAGAATCAACGGTCATCACTTTTTGTCTCCAAAGTAGTTGTCCTGCCCGTGGTCGGATGTAAGCGGGCTGACGTACCAGGACTGGGTCAGTCCTTTCTTGCGCATCGCCACGCCGGACAGACAGGCGAACATCAAGGTGTTGGCGTTCATCGCGCTGCGATAGGTCGGATCCAGCTGCGGTGCGACCTCAACGATGTCGAAGCCGACCAGATGGGTTTCCGCGCACAGGCGCCGCACGATCGGGATCGCTTCGCGCATGCTCAGGCCGCCCGGGACCGGCGTGCCGGTGCCCGGCTCGAACGTCGGGTCGAGTACGTCAACGTCGAAGGAAAGGTACAGGTACTTGGTGTGCTTCCTGGCTTCGTCCATCACCCGCTCCATCACCGCCGGCCAGCCGCGCCGCTCGACCTCGGCCATGGTGTGGTAATTCATCCCGATCAGGCGTTCCCAGTCGTAGAAGTCCTTGGTGTAGTGCGCGCGCAGGCCGACCTGGATGTAGTCTTCGGGACGGATGTGGCCTTCCTTCATCACGCGGTAGATGGGCTGGCCGTGATCGAGCAGATGGACCCGGCCACGGCCGGTGTCCAGGTGCGAGTCGAAATGGATCACGCCAACATTGCCCTTGCCGTAGACGTCGGCCATCGCGGCCACGTTCGGGTATTCCAACGAATGGTCGCCGCCGATGATGAAGGGAATGCTGCCGGCCTGCGCCACCTCGCGGACCACGCGCCGCACTTCCTGCACACTACGCTCGGTAGAGAGCTGGTCGATGGCGACATCGCCGTAATCGACGATGTTCAGCACCTGCCCCGGGCTGAGCATACTGAACACGTCGGTGCCGCTGGCGCTGTTATCCAGACGCATCGCGGTCGGCGCGTGGTCCGCGTCCCGCCAGCCCGAGCCCATGTTGAGCGGCGCGCCCATGATCGCCACATCGACCTTGCCCGCCTTCAGGTCTTCCGGGGTGAAGGCGACCGGAGAACCGGCGAAGGTGGGAAAGGCCGCGCCGCCGCCGACGTAGCGTGACAGCGACAGCGGCCCTGGCTCGCGCTTGGGATCCAGCCCCTGCGGCCGGCGCAGCCGCCACTTGTTGAAGGACGGCGAATCGGTGTTCAGCGCGATCTTGCCGACATCCTTGCCCGGATGGAACTGCACCTGCGCGTACACCGAGGCGATGGCATCGACATAGGCCTTCAGGTCCTCGGCCGACGTGCTCTTGCGGATGCGCGCGAACATCTGCTCCGACGCAATGACTGTTTCACTCTTGCCACTCTTGAGGAACGCCAGCTGCTCCGGCGCCAGCACACCGAGCTTGCTCATCACCTCAGCCGGGATCTGCAGTGGCTTGAGCGGCATCTTCCCCGACGTATAGGTGTCGATATGCTGCGCGGTCTCGCCCGGCTTGGTCGGCGCCGCCCGCGGATGCTCAGGCGTATAGCTGTCATAGGCGCGTGCGCGCGGGACGGTTTCGGCCTGCGATGGCGTGCCACTCAGGCCCCAGGCCATGACCAGCGGGATCGCGAGCAGCGTGAAACAGTTCCTGACAGGCTTTTTCATCGAATGTCCCAAAGCGGATGAGTGGTGGCGGCGCCGTGGCGGCGGCAGCACCGAGAGGCCATGCAGCGCATCGATTCCCCGGATCGATCATCGCGCCAGCGCATTCGCGCACGAATAAGCCATCTGACGTAATCGGCCGCTAAAGCAGGCCGCTAAAGCAGAAAGCCCGCCAGGCGCGCCACCGTCCAGCAGGCACCCACGCTGCCCGCCAGGCCCAGCAGTGCGGTACGCGCCGGCCGATCGATCCGCAGCCGGCGCAGCGACCACATCGCCAGCGCGACCACGGATACGAACAGAAGCTGCCCGATCTCTACACCTACGTTGAAAAACACCAAACCGGCAATGCGCTCTTCCGGACCGATGCCCAGCTCACCCAGCGCGCTGGCGAAACCCAGCCCGTGCAGCAGGCCGAACGCCACCACCACGGCCAGATAGCGCGGCCGGATGGTTGCCTGCCCGGGCATGGGCGGCGTACGCGCCGAGACGATCGCCTCTCGCGCCATGAACGCGATCGACAACGCGATCACGGCCTCGGTGGGCGGTACCGGAATCGCGATCACGCCCAGATAGGACAGCGCCAGCGAGATCGAGTGGCCGAGCGTGAACGCGGTGACCAGCAATAGCAGCTCGCGCCGCCGCGCCAACAGGCACAGGCACAGCACGAAGCACAGGTGGTCGAAGCCCTCCAGGATATGCAGCACCCCCTGCCGGGTGTACTCCGCTGCCATCGCCGCAAGCGAACGCTGGCGTGGCAGTCCCTGCCCTACCGGCAACGTCACCCCGGCACCACCGCCATGCAGCATCCGGCTCTGCGGGGCACCCGGCTGCACCTCCGAGACATACACTCCGCCATCGCTGCCCCAGGGTGCATGGATCACCGCATCGGCCGGCAACCCCAGCGGGCATTGAAACGCGTAGCTGAGCAGGGTCTGCGCCGCGAAGGTGCCGCGCTCCTGTGTATCCAGAGCGCAGCCGGACGGCAGTTCCAGCGTGGTGGTCGACGCCACCGGCACCGCACCGGGCAGGCGCACTTCGAGTTCGTAGTGCTGCGGCTGCGCGCCCGCACGCAGGTGGAAGCTGGCGAAGTCCAAGGTGTCGGCATGACCGACCAGCGGCATCAATGCCGCCAGCATCAGCGTCAGCCGCTCAATCCAGGATCTGGACGTCATAGCGCTCACGCACCTCATCGAGCCGGGCCACGACGCTGCGCTCGCGCTGGTCGGCCAACCAGTCTTGCTGCACCTGTTCACGAATGGCGGCATAGGGGATCAATGCCGGCGGAGTGATCTCGCGCACCCGTACGTAGTGGGTACCACGGCTGGAGCTCAACGGCCCATGCCAACGGCCATCGTCAGCCGCATGCAGCGCCGCGACGAACGTCTCGCCGAGCATGCCGCGCAGCATGCTCTGGCTGTAGTCGTGAACCTCATGCCCGAGCCAGAAGTCATCGCCACGTACCTGCTCGCCGGCCTCCAGCCTGGCCAGCACCTCGGTCGCGGCGGCCGGCGGCCGCTCGAAGAACACATGGGCGAAATCCAGCCGGTACTCGCTGGTGTAGGCATCGCGGTGGCGCGCATAGAAGTCCAACAGGTCCGATTCGCTCGGCGTTGCCGGTGCGGACTCGGACAGCATGTAACGCATCTTCTCGACCATGCGCTCGCGGGTCTTGCCGTCGTTGACCAGCAGCTCGCGGCGCAATGCCTCGTGGAACAGCATCTCGTCGTTGACCTGTCCTTGCACGAGCCGGTCGAGCTGGTCGGTGTCCGGCGCACGACCGTGTAGCAGGCGATAGTCTTCCGCCAAGGCCTTGCGCTGCTGCGCACCGACCACGATCGGGGTGCGCGGTTCGCCGAACGCCGCATACAGTGCGTAGCACAGACCGCCGGCCAGAAAGAACCACAGCAGCGGCTCGCGCAGCCAGCGGCGGCAGCGTGTGGCCCAGGCGACGGCTTGTGCCGGGGTGTGGATGGCCTGGGCCTGGATCGCGGATATCGCCTCAGTCATGCTCGGTCGCCAATGGGCTCAGGTAGTTCTCTTCGGTGATGCCCTGCCTGCGCATGGCGATGCCGGCCAGGCAGGCATTGAGAATGTAGTTGGCGTTGAGCGCGGTCTTGTAGGTGCTGTCCAGTACCGGCGCCACTTCCACCAGGTCGAAGCCGACCACCTTGTTCTCCGCGCACAGCCGCCGCACCAGTGGCAACGCCTCGCGGATCATCAACCCGCCGGGTACGGGGGTGCCGGTACCGGTGGTGAACACCGGATCGAGCACATCGATATCAAAGGAGATGTACAGGTATTCGGAGCCCTCCCGGGCTTCTGCCAGTGCGCGCTTCATCACTTCCTGCCAGCCGCGCTTCTCGACCTCGGCCATGCTGTGGTAACGCAGGCCTTGCCCGCGCATCCACTTGAACGCTTCCGGTCCCGGCCATTCGCCCCGCAGGCCGACCTGGATGTAGTTGCGGCCGCGGACGTGGCCTTCCTGGATCAGCCGGTAGATCGGTTGGCCATGACTGATCAGATGCGCGCCCAGCTCCGGCCCGGCGGCATCGTAGTGCGCGTCGAAATGCACCACGCCCACCTTGCCTTTGCCGTAGACGTCAGTGATTGCGGCGACGTTGGGATACTCCAGCGAGTGATCACCGCCGATCACGAAGGGGATCGCACCGGTCTGCGCGATCTCACGCACCATCTCGCGTACGTGGCCGACGCTGCGCTCGGTGCTCATGTTGTCCACCGCGATGTCACCATAGTCGACGATGTTGAGGACTTCGCCAGGATTGACCATCGTGCCCATGTCGTTACCGGCCAGCCCGCTCATCGCGCGCAGCGCCAGCGGGCCGTGCTTGGCGCCGCGCCAGCCCGTACCCATGTCCAGCGGCGCGCCCACAAAGGCGACGTCGACCTTGCCGGCGCGCAGGTCCTCCGGGGTCAGCGCCACCGGTGCATCGGCGAAGGTCGGGATGCCGGAGCCCCATGGCAACCGCGACGGCGAATAGACATAGCGGTGCAGGCTGAACGGGCCTGGCTTGCGCTCGGGATCGAACGCGCGCGGCCGCCGGGTCTTCCATTGATTGAAGGTTGGCGAATCGGTATTGAGCGGAATCGAAGCCTGGTCCACGCCGGGCTGGAAGCGCGCGGCCTCGAGCACCGACATCATGCCGGCGACGTACGCTTCCACTTCCTCCGCGCTGCGGCCCTCCAGCGCCTGTACCAGCCTGGCGCGGCTGCCGGCGAACTGCAAGGCTTGCCCGCCGTCGAGAAACTGGCGCTGTTGCGGCGAGAGCCGTTCCAACCGGGGAGCCAGGCTCGTCGGCAAGCGCAATACCACATCCTCGCCGGCTACTGCGGCAGCGCCGGCGGCAGCGACCGATGCGAACAGCAGCAACGCCAGCGAGCGGCGGTACCAAGTCATCGCGTATTCCCCGTGTACGGAGGGCCGAGCATAGCGGCCGCCGAGCGCGGCCGGCATGGGGTGATTGACGTAATGGGCGGCGACAGCCAGCGTCGGTCACGGTTTACGGATTGAGCAAACGCACCGCGCGCGTGGCGGCCGAGGCGCGGTTCTCCACCCCAAGTTTTACGAACACCTGCTCCAGATGCTTGTTGACCGTGCGCGGGCTGATACCCAGGATCTGGCCGATATCGCGATTGGACTTGCCACGGCTCAGCCACAGCAGCACCTCGGCTTCGCGCGAGGTCAGCCCCAGGTTCTGCTGCAGGCGCGACTCACCACTGTCGGCATCCATTTCACTGACCCGGAACAGGTACTCGTTCTCGCCCAGCGCACACAGAAACGACAGCTCCAGCCGCTGCCCGTCCTCGCCGACCACCGCCCTGGGCTGCGAGCCCTGCGTGCCGGCGCCACGGATGTGCCGCAACGCCGAGGCGACCTGCATCGGCAAAGCATCCCGTTCCTGCTCGCTGGCACTGGGAAAGGCGCGCGCGAGCAGCCGTTCGGCACGCGGCGTGCACCATTTCAGCCGGCCGCTGGCATCGCTGGCCAGCAGAAAGCGGCCGCTGGCGTCCAGCGCGCTTTGGCTGCCGTGGGCGATCCGCGCGTTGCCCAGGTGCACCCGGATGCGCGCAAGCAATTCGTCCACCACGATGGGTTTGGTCACATAATCGACACCGCCGGCCGACAGCCCGCGCACGACGTGCTCGGTCTCGCTGAGCCCGGTCATGAACACCACCGGCAGGTGCGCCAATCGCTTCTCGCGTTTTAGCCGCCGACACGCCTCGAAACCATCCATGCCAGGCATTGCCGCGTCCATCAGCACCAGATCGGGCGTCACCCGTTCCACCAGGTCCAACGCACTCTCTCCGCTGGTGGCGACCAGGACGGTGAAGCCGGCCAGGTCCAGGGTGCTGGTGACGAACCCCAGTGTTTCCGGGGTGTCGTCCACGACCAGCACGATGTCCTTGCGCTTGCTGTCTTCAGAGGTTTTCATCATTCTGGAGGGCTCCCCGTCATCTCGTCGCGCACTGTCTGCAATGCCTTCATGTAGGACTTCAAGTCGAAGTTGGCGACCATCGCCCGTAGCGGTGCAGCGAAGGCCTCGGCGGCCGGCTCGGCCTTGACCAGTTCGCGTAGCCTGGCCTCGATCGCGCGCACGTGACCGATGCTGCCCAGCTGGTAGAGGTCTTCGATGTAGCCGGCCAGCGCTCGCGGTAACGGGCGCGCCACACGGCGCGCGTCCTCGGGCGATACCGCCGGCGGCGGCGCGGACGCATAGCGCCAGTCCAGACGCAGCAGACTGCCGATGCTTTCCAGCAGTACATCGATGTCCACCGGTTTCATCACGAAGGCATCGTGCCAGGCCTGACCGTCGCCTCCGGCGGCGTACTCGTGCGCGTTGGCCGAGACCATCACGATCCGTGCCTGCGCACCGTCCAGCGCGCGGATCCGGCGCGCCACATCCCAGCCGGCCATGTCCGGCAGCGAGATGTCCAGCAGCACCAGGTCCGGACGCTGGCGCGCCGCCAGGGTCAACGCGCTGCCACCATCGCGCGCGATGAACAACAAGAACCCCAGCGGCGCCAGTACCTGTTCGAGCAGCCGCAATTGCGCCGGATCGTCATCCACCAGCAGCACGGTCACCACAGCGCCCTCGTAGCCGATGATCTTCTGCTGCGCCGGCTCGCGCCGCATCGGCGCGCTCGTGGTCGACAACATCAATCGTGCCAGGAAGCGCGAGCCGGTACCGGGCTCGCTGTGCAGGGTGACCTCGCCGCCCATCATCTGCACCAGCAGCTTGGTAATGGTCAGGCCCATGCCGGTGCCGGGCACCGCACGTACCGACGCCTCGCTGCCGCGCTGGAACGGTTCGAACACCAGCACCTGTTCCTCCAGCGGGACGCCGCGCCCGGTGTCGGCGACCTCGAACTCGGCAATCTGGTTGCGATAGCGCACGGTCAACGATGCGCTGCCTTCGTCGGTGTACTTGATCGCATTGGACAGCAGATTGATCAGGATCTGGCGCAGCCGCTTCTGGTCGGTGATGACGAACATCGGAAGATACGCCGAGCGGTGATACGAAAAGCCGATGCCCTTGGCGCTGGCCTGGATCCTGAACATGTCGACGATCTGCTCGAGGAATTCCGGCAGGCAGATCGTATCGCGGCTGATCCGCATCAGGCCGTTCTCGATCTTGGAAATGTCCAGCAGACCATCCACCAGGTCGGACAAATGCTCGGAACTGCGACGAATGACCCGCACCGCATCGTGCGCATCCACCGCCCCGCCCCGCTCCAGCAGCTGTGCATAGCCGAAGATCGCATTGAGTGGTGAGCGGATCTCATGACTGATGCCGACGATGTAGCGGCTCTTGGCTTCGTTGGCTGCCTCGGCCACTTCCTTGGCTTTCTGCAGCGCCAGATCGGTGCGGTCGTGCGCCTCTATTTCATCCATCAGCATCTGGCTCTGCCGTTCACTCTCGTTCTGCGCGGCATGGCCGCTCTCCTTGGCCAGCACGAACAACCAGGCGAGCACCCCGGAAACCACCAGCAGACAGCAATACACCATGGCCAGGGTGCGGCCAACCACTTCCCGCTGGTGCGGCACGGCCGCGCCGTATTGCACGTAGACGAAGGACAGCAACACCCCCAGCAGCAGCGCGAAGGCCAGCAGCAAGGCAACGAAATGCCCGGTCCGGGTGTGCGCCAACTCGGCCACGCGCCTGGGCAGAAGCCGGTCCATCAACGCGTGCGCCTGCTCGGAGAAGCGGCTGTTGTGCTTGCAGCGATCGCGGCAGCGCGTTTCCAGGGTGCAGCACAACGAGCAGATCGGCCCCTCGTAGATCGGGCACCAGGCCATATCCGGTCGCTCGAAGCTGTTTTCGCAGATGATGCAGCGCAGGCTGGCTCCCTCGCCCTCCAGCGTGTCCGCCTGGCGCGCGATGTAGTAGCGCCCCTTGGTCCCCCAGGCGATCAACGGCGCGGCACCGAATGCCACCGCCAGTGCCAGGAATGGCGCGAACGCCTGCGCCGCCTCGCCCAGGTAGCCGGCATGGGCCGGCACCGAAACCACCAACGCCAATGCCATGGCCCCGGTGCCGACCGGGTTGATGTCGTACAGGTGCGCGCGCTTGAACTCGATGCCGGGCGGGCTCAATCCCAGAGGTTTGTTGACCACCAGGTCGGCGGCCAACGCGCCGATCCAGCCGGAGGCGAAGCAGGCATAGATCGCCAACACGCTGTGAATCGCGCGAATGATGCCCATCTCCATCAGCATCAACGCCAGGACCACGTTGAACACCAGCCAGACCACGCGCCCGGGATGATTATGGGTAAGACGCGAGAAGAAGTTGGACCAGGCGATCGAACCGGCATAGGCATTGGTCACGTTGATCTTGAGCTGGCACACGACCACGAACAGGACCGTCAGCAGCAACGCGCCCAGCGGTGAGTCGATCAGGCCCGAAAACACCACGAAGTACATCCGGGTCGGCTCGGAAGCCTGCGCCGCCGTCATGCCGGCACTGACCAGCCACCACGCCAGCAGCGAACCGATCAGCAGCTTGGCGCCGCCAAACAGTACCCAGCCCGGACCTCCCAGCAGGAAAGCCCCCCACCATCGCGCGCGTCCTACTTTCGATCGCTCGGGCAGGAAGCGCAGGTAGTCGGCCTGTTCGCCTATCTGCGGGAACAGCGACAGCAACAGCGAAGCCGCCATGCCCAAGGGCATCAGCGACAGCAACGGTCCGGCCGCCTCCAGTTTCAGCCCGCGGTAGCCCACCCAGTCGCCCAGGTGCAAATCGCCCTGCAACGCGATGTACAGCAACGGCGTAGCCTGCAGCACCAGCCACAATGCCTGGGTCGCCACCTGCATGCGGCTGATCAGGCGAATACCGTAGATCGCGATCGGGATCACGCCCAGCGAGCTGATCAGGTGCGCGATGGCGATCGGGATGCCGAGCAGCATCTCCAGCGCCGCCGACATGATGCTGGCCTCCACCGCCAGCAGCAGGAAGGTGAAAGACGCATAGACCAGCGAGGTGATGGTCGAACCCATGTAGCCGAAGCCGGCGCCGCGGGTCAGCAGGTCGATGTCCAGGCCATGCCGCGCCGAGTAGCGCATGATCGGCAAACCGATCGCGAACATCAGCACCGACACCAGCACGATCGCCACGATCGCGTTGGCCGCGCCGTATTCCAGCGTAATCGCGCCACCGATCGCCTCGCAGGCCAGAAACGCAATCGCGCCCAGCGCGGTATGCCCAATGCGAAACGCCGGGCGCCGCCGCGCGCGCTCGGGCGTGTAGCGCAGCGCGTAGTCCTCCAGGGTCTGAGTGGCGACCCATTGGTTGTAGTCGCGGCGCTCGCGCACGATGCGCTGGCGCCGCGCGCCGCCGGATGGCGGCGGCCCATCGGCGTGCCGGCCGGTGGCATCGCTGGCTGCTCCGGTACTCATACAGGCATGCACATTCGCCCCATCCCTCTGGAAAAGCGCGAAGCGGCGTATCTCCAAGTGACTGGTTCCTTTTCGGATCTTGGCATCGCGCCATGCCGGCCGGGCTACGTCAAACAGCCCATACCCGGCTGCGACAGGCCTTTCTAGGCTCCACCTGAGCTGCAACGCAGCATAACGCAGTGCCATTTGCGCACTGCTCGCCAAACGGGGGGCCGGGCGCGACCGGCACCGAGTTCCAGTCCTGGGGACCCATCATGAAACCACGCAAGACCCGCATCGCCACTGCCCTGGCCACACTGATGGCAGGTTCCTGCTTGCCGCAGGCATGGGCGCAGGACACCGCGCCCTCGCCTGAAGCGGACACACCCGCAGCATCGTCGCAGGCTCCCACCACGCTGTCCGACGTCGTTGTCACCGCGACTCGACGCGCGGTCAGCCTGCAGCAAGTGCCGATCAACATCTCGGCGGTGAGCGCGGCCCAGGTCGACGAGCTGAAGCTGGAGGACATCACCGACCTGACCCGTTTCGTCCCCGGCATCACCCAGATCGACATGGGCCCGCGTACCACCGGCGGCATCATCATCCGCGGCCTCAACGCCAACAACATCGCCAACGCCGACACCGGCGCGGTCGCCACCTACCTGGGCGAAACGCCGCTGTTCGTCGATTTCAAACTGTTCGACATTGACCGCGTCGAAGTGCTGAAAGGCCCGCAGGGCACGCTTTACGGCGCTGGCACCCTGGCCGGATCGGTACGCTACCTGCCCAACAAACCGGTACTGGGCCAGTACAGCAGCGAATTCACCTTGCGCGGCTACGGCGTCAGCCGCGCCCATGACCCGGGCTACCAGGGCCAGGCCGTGGTCAACCTGCCGCTGGGCCAGAGCGAGCGCTTCGCACTGCGCGTGGCCGCCGGCTACTACGACGATCCGGGCTTCATCGACTACCCGTGGGTGGTCAACACGCCCGGCATTTCCAATCCTCAGCCGGACCTGTCCAATGCACAGGAGACCGCTGCCAACGTCCATCGGGCCAAGGACGTCAACGACGAGCGCACGCTCAGCTCGCGGATCAGCCTGCTCGGCCAGCTCACCGACAACCTCACCGCCACCCTGACCTGGATGCACCAGGACAGCAAGACCCACGGCCAGCAATGGAGCCAGCTGGCGTCGGCCGGCAGCGGCCGCTACGAGGCCGGGCGCAGCATTGTCGAGCCGTACGAGCGCAGTGCCGACCTGCTCAGCCTGGAGTTCGATGCCGACCTCGGCTTTGCCGATCTGGTCTCTTCCACCTCCTACGCCCGCACCCGCTCCAACCAGGTGCGCGACCAGACCCCGTTGCTGCTCGACTTCGAGTACGGCTACGAGGAATTCCCCAGCTTCACCGGCACCTCCACCGACCACGAGAGCCACAAGCAGTGGACCCAGGAGCTGCGCCTGGTGTCCAACGACGACGGCCCGCTGAACTGGCTGGTCGGCGCGTTCTACAACAAGTACGACGAGACCTACCACGCCGAGGAGAACGTACCCGGCTTTTCCAAGTGGGCCGTGGACCAGGGCTGGGACTGGATCACCTACCGCCCGGACGACCTGGAGTACTGGAACGACCAGAAAACCGAATTCGAGGAGAAAGCACTCTTCGGCGAGATCGGCTACGCCATCACCGATGCCTGGCAGATCACCCTCGGAGGGCGCTACTTCCGGTACGAGCAGAGCGTGACCAATGGCACCGCATTGCCGCTGATCAACGCTTCGCTGGAGTTGGATCCAACCCTGCGCACCACCTCCACCCGCGATAGCGGTTCGGTGTTCAAGTTCAACACCTCGTACCAGTTCAACGACGAGGTGATGGCCTACTTCACCTGGAGCCAGGGCTACCGCATCGGCGGCGTCAACAGCGTGGCGCCATGCCAGATGCCATTGGTGGATGGCATGCAGTACGTGTGCGCATTGCCGGACGAGCTGATCTACCAGCCCGACAAGACCACCAACAAGGAGCTGGGCATCCGCACCACCTGGCTGGGCGGCTACCTCAAGCTCAACGCCGCGGTGTTCCACATCGATTGGGACGATGTACAAGTGGCCTCGACCACCACCTACGGCGCGGTCGGCATTACCGGCAACGGCGCGGCGGCGGTGTCCAAGGGCGGCGAACTGTCGTTCGAAGCCTACCTGCCCTGGGGCTTCAGTCTGAGCGGCAACTACGCCTACACCGACGCCTACCTGACCAAGTCCGTGGCCGGCATCGTCAGCGACTTCTACGGCGATGCCGACGGCGAGTCCGGCGACCGCCTGCCCGGCACGCCCAAGCAGACCCTCAGCCTGGCGCTGAACTGGACCCACCAAACGACCAGGGACTACGAACTGAGCGCCAACTACGCGGTGACTGCGCAAAGCGACGTCTACACCAAGGTCGGCAACCGCGCCAGCGGCGAAGTACTGCCGGGCTACGCCGTGCACCAGGCCTCGTTGGGCATCGGCAAGGACAACTGGCGCGTGTCGCTGTATGCCAACAACCTCTTCGACCGCTACGCGATCACCTCGGTGATGCAGGACACCAGCTACATCCGCACGGTCGGCTCCAATGGCTTCGACACCCGACGCTATGCGCAGACGGTATTGCGGCCGCGCACGCTCGGGGTGGAGTTCAACGTCAAGTTCTAGCGCGTGCCCGCCGCCGGCGATGTCGCCTGAGCATCGAGGCGACACCCGCTGGCGGCGAGCGCTTTCACACGACACAGGCGTCCAAGCTGAGCGATGCATTCCATGCAACCGCCCAGAACCATCCCCGGCGCCTGCCCATTCGCTGCCCGCATGGGAAACTCGCCCCGACACGCCCACGTGCAACCACCCGCTCCGCCATGACGACCACGATGGACGCCTTCCCCGATCCGCTCGCCAACGACCGCCACCGGGCATGGGCCGCCTTCGAACGCGGCGACCACAGCGAACTGCAAGTGGTCTGCCAGCGCCTGATCGGCCATCCGGCCGGCGCCGCGCAGGGGCATTTCCTGCTCGGCATGAGCCAGACCGCCCGTGGCCGGCCCGATCTTGCACTACCGCATCTGCGACAAGCCGCCGCGATGCAGCCAACGCCGGCCTGGCTGGCGCAGGTGGCGCGGGCCTTGGTCCAACTGAGGCGCGAACAAGACGCCATCGCCGCCGCCGACCAGGCCCTCGCACTGGGCCCGCGCGACGCGCTGACCCAGGACACGCTCGGCTGCGTGTACAGCCACAGCGGCCGCCACGCCCAGGCACTGCCATTGTTCCAAGCGGCCGTAGCGCAGCGCCCGCAGCAGCCGCAATACCTGTACAACCTGGCCAGCACGCTTGGCTTCCTGGGCCGCTTCGCCGAGGCCGAGCAACGCTACGAACAGATCCTGGCGATCGAGCCCCGGTTCGTGAAGGCGCATGCCGCACTGCCGGGCCTGCGCAAGCAGACCCCCGAGGCCAACCATGTCGCCCGGCTGGAAGCGCTGCTGCCCGACGCCACCGCCGATGAGTATCTGCACCTGGGCTATGCGCTGGCGCGCGAATACGAGGACCTGAAGCGCCACGACGATGCCTTTGCGGTACTGGCACGTATCAACCGCCGGCGCAAAGCCGAACTGGGCTACGACATCGGCCTGGACCGCGACAATGTTCAGCGCTTGATGCAACGCTTCGGCGACCCTGGCTACTTCCACGGCGAAGGCGATCCGGATCCCTCGCCGATCTTCGTGCTGGGCCTGCCGCGCACCGGCACCACCCTGGTGGACCGCATCCTGGCCTCGCATCCGCAGGTCGAATCGGCCGGCGAACTGCAGACCCTGCCGATCGCGCTCAAGCAGATGGCGGCGACACGTTCGCCGCTGGTGCTCGATCCGGAGACCATCGATGCCGTGGCCAGACTCGATCCGGCCGCGCTGGGGCGACGCTATCTTGAGCAATGCGCTAGCCGGCGCAACGGCCGGCCGCGCTTCACCGACAAACTTCCGCTGAACTTCCTGCACGCCGGATACATCGCCTGCGCCCTGCCGAATGCGCGCATCGTCTGCCTGCGCCGGCATCCGCTGGACAGCATCTGGAGCAACTTCAAACACCTGTTCTCCACTCGCTTTTCCTACTACAACTATTCCTACGACCTGCTCGATGCGGCGGCCTACTACCTGCTGTTCGACCAGCTGATGGCGTTCTGGCAGCAGCGCTGGCCTGGTCGCATCCTGGAGGTGAGCTACGAGCAGCTGGTCGACGAGCAGGAACAGCAGACCCGGCGCCTGCTCGACCACTGCGGTCTGGAATGGTCACAACGCTGCCTGTCCTTCCACGAAAATACCGGCGCAGTCGCCACCCCCAGCGCGGCGCAGGTGCGCCAGCCGATCTATCGCAGCGCGCTGGCGCGCTGGCGCGCCTATGAAACCCAGCTACGACCGGTGATCGACTATTTCGAGCGCAACGGCATCGCGCTCTGAGCGCGGACGATCCGCCGCTCAGATCGCCAGCCGCGCCCGCACCTGGTCGCGCTCCATGTCGTCGCCCGCGCCGCGGGCGACGATCTCGCCACGCTCCATCACCAGATAGCCGTCGGAAAGTTCAGCGGCGAAGTCGTAGTACTGCTCGACCAGCAGAATGGTCATGCCCGGGCCGTTGCCGTCCAGGCCGCCGTCGGCCAATTGCCGCAGCACCTTGCCGATGTCCTTGATGATCGACGGCTGGATGCCTTCTGTCGGCTCGTCCAGCACCAGCAGCGAAGGCCGGGCAGCCAGCGCACGCGCGATCGCCAGTTGCTGCTGCTGCCCACCGGACAGATCGCCGCCGCGCCGCTTCAGCATTTGCCCCAACACCGGAAACAGTTGCAACAACGCCTCCGGCAGCCGCGTGCCGGCCGGCTGGCTGGCCAACCCGATCTGCAGGTTCTCGGCCACGCTCAGGCGCGGATAGATCTCCCGCCCCTGCGGCACATAGCCAATGCCCATGCGCATCCGTTTCCAGGTCGGCAGCGCGGCGATCGAGCGCCCGTCCAGGCGGATATCGCCACCGCGCACCGGTACCAGTCCCATCAGGCTCTTCAGCAGCGTGCTCTTGCCCACGCCGTTGCGCCCCATCAGCACCGTGACCGCGCCGGGTTCGGCCACCAGGGCGACATCGCGCAGGATGTGCGAGCCGCCGTAGTACTGCTGGATGCCTTCGATCTCAAGCCGCATCGTTCATCGCCCCAGATAGACTTCGATCACGCGCGGGTCGGCCTGCACCTGCTCCAGCGGGCCTTCGGCCAGCACCCGGCCCTCGTGC
Organism: Lysobacterales bacterium; assembly: GCA_015655035.1. Taxonomy (GTDB): domain Bacteria; phylum Pseudomonadota; class Gammaproteobacteria; order Xanthomonadales; family Xanthomonadaceae; genus JAATFS01. The sequence goes on from JAATFS010000131.1 coordinate 27,000, forward strand.
AATACCGTCACCTTGCGCCGTTGCCCATCGCCACCTTGCCCGGCGGCCAGCGTGGCGACGAACTGCATGTCGTGCTCGACCACCATCAGCGAATGCTTCCCGACCAGCGACAGGAACAGTTCTGCGGTGCGCTCGGTCTCCTCATCGGTCATCCCGGCGACCGGCTCGTCCAGCAGCAGCAGTTGCGGCTCCTGCATCAGCAACATACCGATCTCCAGCCATTGTTTCTGTCCGTGCGAAAGCGTGCCGGCGCGCGCGCCCGCCAGCGGCTGCAAGCGCACCTGCTCCAGCATCGCCGCGATGCGGTCGGCCTGCGCGCTGTCCCGCCGCGCGAACATCGCCGCCAACACGCCGCGCTCGCCGCGCTGGCTCAGTTCCAGGTTCTCCCATACGCTCAGCTGCTCGTACACGGTGGGCTTCTGGAACTTGCGGCCGATCCCGGCCTGGGCGATCTGCGGCTCGCGCAGCCGCAGCAGGTCGACGTCGCCACCGAACCAGGCCTTGCCCGTGTCCGGCCGGGTCTTGCCGGTGATCACGTCCATCATCGTGGTCTTGCCGGCGCCATTGGGGCCGATCACGCAGCGCAGCTCACCGGCATCGATGCTCAGCGACAGTGCGTTGAGCGCGCGGAAGCCATCGAAACTCACACCGATCGCATCCAGCTGCAGGATCACCGCCGTCATCGCCGTCCCTTGCGCACCAGCCCCGCCAATCCATGCGGCAGCAGCAGCGTCACCGCAATGAACAGCGCGCCCAG
>JAATFS010000410.1 GCA_015655035.1 Lysobacterales bacterium
AGGCATTCAAGCAAGGCACTTTGCCGGTACTGCTGGCCACCGACCTGGCCGCGCGCGGCCTGGACATTGTCGATCTGCCGGTCGTGGTGAACTACGACCTGCCCCGTTCCACCACCGACTACACCCATCGCATCGGCCGCACCGCCCGTGCCGGCGCGCACGGCGTAGCGATCAGCTTCGTCGGCGCAGCCAGCCAGGCACAGCTGCGCCTGATCGAGAAACGCCAGCGCATGCGCCTGCCACGCGAGCGCATCCCCGGCTTCGAGCCCACCGAAACCGCGCCACCGCCCCCCGCGCTCGATCCAAACGGCAACGGCGGCCTCAAAGGCAAGCGACCCAGCAAAAAAGACAAACTGCGCGCCGCAGCGCTACCCGGCAAGCCACCAGGTTAAGCCCCAGCCGTTGCGGTTGCTCAGATATTGACCTTGACCTTATCTACCTCGCGCTCAAAGCGAGCCGAGGAGCGCAGGGGACCGGTGCGGCTGCACCGCACCGGCTCGCGTCGGGGGAAAAAGCTCTTGATCTTGCGGTCGGCGTGGCTGCTGCCATTGCCCCAGCAACCAGCGATCAGTCCTGCTCGAAGTCCAACTCATTCGACGGCGAAGCCACTTCCACCTCATCCGGCCGCACCGCACGCTTACCCGGCCTGGCCAGCACCTCGACAAAAAACTGCTCCGCGCCCTCGGCCGTGACCCGATTGATCGCCGCGATCAACTCACTCTCCGGCACCGCTACCGCACTGGCCTCATCCAGGCCTAAGCGCGTATCAAACTGCCACACATCGGCGCCTGCCGGCAGCGACTTGCCACGCTCGCGGCGAAAATACTTGCGGATGTCGTGCTTGCTGGCATCCAGCAGACGATCGCGGTTCTTGCCTTCGAGGTTCAGCGGGTAAGTCTTGCGCATTTGGCAGATCGATCCGGAGGGGCCGTCTATTGTGACGGTCCCCGGCCCGGATAAGTGAACAACCCATCCAATTTCGTCATTTCCACCGCGCCGGCCCCGGCGCCATGCGCCACAGTGTTCCATCGGCGCAGGCCCGCAGGCATTGAAGCGCCTGACTCGCGGGCGCAGAATGCCTGCCCTCGCCCGCTTATTCCGGCCCACCGCCATGTCGCACGCACCGCTGCTGATATTGCCCAACTCCCCACGCGCGAGCGCGGGCCGGGTGCGCCCGCGAACGTGGAATGCCGGATCCGCTGGTTGATCCGCGCGCTCCATGCCGAGACCAGAGCACCCGCCAGGGTGTTTTTTTTTGTTCCGTATCCAGTCCCCCAGCCATTGCTGATCGCCCAAGGAGAACGTGCCATGCACCTCGATCCCGATACCCAGGCCTAGCCGCACGCATCGCTGCCAACCGATGCGTGCGGCCTCTCGTGTTGGCATGCAACGGATTACCCTCATGAACGTCACCCCGCTTTCCCGCTGGCGCAACCTCGGCATCATCGCCCACGTCGACGCCGGCAAGACCACCCTCACCGAACGCCTGTTGTGGCGCACCGGCGCGATCCACCGCGTTGGCGAAGTGCACGACGGTGCCACCACCACCGACTTCTCGGCGATCGAGCGCGAGCGCGGCATCACCATCGGTGCCGCAACGGTGCAGGCGCAATGGGCCCCCGCCGGCCAACCCGAACATCGCCTGAGCCTGATCGATACGCCCGGGCATATCGACTTCGCGATCGAGGTCGAACGCTCGCTGCGCGTGCTCGACGGCGCGGTCGCGGTATTTTCCGCAGTGGACGGCGTGCAGCCGCAATCGGAGACCGTGTGGCGCCAGGCGCGCCGGCACGGCGTGCCGCTGCTTGCCTTCGTCAACAAGATGGACCGCGCCGGCGCCGCGTTCGAGCGTGTGCTGGGACAGATGCGCGACAAGCTCGATGCCACGCCGTGGCCGTTGGGCCTGCCGCTGGGCGAGCCCGAGTTCGACGGCTGGGTGGACCTGGTGGCGTGCCGCGTGGTCGGCTGGCAATCGCCGGGCACCACGACGACGCGCGCCTGGACCGACAGCGAGCATGAACGCTACGGCCAGGCGCGCGAACGCCTGGTCGCCGCCGTGGCCGAGCACGACGGCATGCTGGCCGATGCCTACCTGGGGGGGCAGCCGGTAGATGCGGCGCTGCTGCGCGCGGCCCTGCGTCGCGGCACGCTG
>JAATFS010000227.1 GCA_015655035.1 Lysobacterales bacterium
CTTCCTGTCCGGTGGCAGCGCGCACCAGCCCGGCAGCTGCGTGATGGTGACGCGCGAGGGTACGCGGCCGCTGATGGTGGAGGTGCAGGCGCTGGTCGATGCCTCGCCATTGTCCAATCCACGCCGGGTGGCGGTGGGGCTGGAGCAGAACCGCCTGGCGATGTTGCTGGCGGTGCTGCACCGGCATGGCGGCATCGTGGTCGGCGACCAGGACGTATTCGTCAACGTGGTCGGTGGCATCCGGGTGCAGGAGACTGCGGCCGATCTTCCGGTGCTGCTGGCGGTGCTGTCGTCGCTGCGGGACAAGCCGCTGGCGGAGAAGACGATCGCCTTTGGCGAGGTCGGCCTGTCCGGCGAAATCCGGCCGGTTCCCAATGGCGAGGATCGCTTGAAGGAGGCCGCGACGCATGGTTTCAAGCGCGCGATCGTGCCGCGCGCCAACGCGCCGAAGAGCAACACGATCAAGGGCATGCAGGTGATCGCGGTGGAGCGGTTGTCGCAGGCGCTGGAAGCGGCCAGCGACTAGGCGTCGCCGGCGCTGCGTGCTGAGCGGCCCGCCGCAGGTCATTCCCTGGATATGACGTAAGCGGGGTCCAGCGCCCGACCGAACACGCGGGCGAAATCGGCGAGCGGGCAGTCGTACCCGGGGCGTTCCGTACTGCAGCCGGGAATGAACAGCGGCGAGGCTGCCGGCGGTGCGTCCAGCGTCAGCGGGCGGCGCTCGCGCAGCTGCGCCAGGCTTTGCGCGGTGTAGCGCGTGCGGATCACGCGGCGGCCGTCGCCCAGGCGCCAGCGCTCGAACACCAGCGCGCCGCCGGGCGGCACCTGGTCGGGTTGGTAGCCGGGCAGCTGCCAGTGCAGGTCGAACAGGCCGGCGAGCAGGGCCAGGGTGCCGTCGTGGCCGGCGATCACGATCAGCGGCGCATCTTCGCCGATTGGTGCGTAAGGCGTGGCGACCTCGCTGCCCTGCGCGAGCGTGGCGAGCAGGCGCGCGGCCAATTGCGAGCTGGCCATGCGCGCCACGTCCGGCGCACGCAGGCGCAACGCGAATTCGGCCTGGTGCGGGGCGAACACGCGCAGCAGCGTGGCCGGATCCAGTCCGTGCCAGCCGAGTGCGGCGAAGTCGTGGCCATCGGCCCAGCCCATCAGCAGGCTCTCGGTGAGGCCGGAGGCGGTTGCGGCCGGTCCTTCGATACCGGGGATGCCGAGCGGCGAATCGGACAGTGCCGCCGGCACCGCATCGAGCCGGCGCTTGCCGGGGGCCGCCCCGGCTGGGCAGGGGCGCTGGTCGCATTGCAGCAGCAAGGCTTGCAGGGTGTCGATGGCGTCGTGCTGGGCGGCGTTCCAGGCCTGGGCATCGCCGCCGATGCGGCCGGCCAGCGCCGCCTTCATCTGCGCGTTGGCGGACTCGGTACGCAGCGCGGGCGAGCCGTCGAACAGCGGATCGGACTGGCCGCTGGCAACGTGCTGTACCTGCGTGGCGCAGCCCGGTGTCAGCGTCTGTGCCATGGCTTGCGCCGAGGCGATGGTGCGCTGAGTGCGATTGGCCCAGTAATAGACGCGAGTGCAGTCGGAAGCGTCGCCGCGCAGCAGGCCCGAGCGCCGGTAGAGCGCGCGGTAGTAGCCGCCGAACAAACGCTCAAGCTCGGCGCCGTGCGCGGTGAGATAGCCGGCGGGCACATCGAAGCGTGGCCACGCGCGCAGCGAGAACTCGCCCAGTTGCTCGGGGCTGGACATCGCCGCGCGCACGCCGTGGCGCTTGAGGATCACCACTTTTTCCAACGTATCTCGCGCGGCAGCGCTGCCGGCGATGGGGAGCAACAGGGCAAGCGCGAGCAGCGCGCGGGCGAACGGATGTGAGGCGAGAGGCATGGCAACGTGGTTCCCGAGTGAGGTCCCGGCAAGCGGATTGGTCAGAAGGATGGATGCGGTGGAGGAGCTCTCCACCGGCTCAGAAGCGCGCGCGCAGGCCTAGCGACCAGGTGCGTCCGTAGTCGGTGTAGCCGCCGAACAAGTGGTCGCCGACGAACTGGCGCTGCACCTCGCCGGTCAGGTTGATCGCGTTGACGAACACCGACAGATGATCGTTGACGGTGTAGGACAGGCTGGCGTCGAGGCTACCGAAGGCGTCGCTGTTGAGCGTGGCGACGTTGGCGGTACCGACCGCGTTGAGGATCTCGTCGCTCCAGCTATAGCTCACGCGTGCGGCCAGCGGTCCCTTTTCGTAGAACAGCACGGCGTTGTAGGTGTTTTCGGCAACCCCTTCGAGGCTGTCGGTGAAGGTGCTGGCGCCATCGCGATAGAGCGCCTCGCTGTCGGTCCAGGTGTAGTTGAGCTGCATGCCCAGCCCGTCCAGCGGCGCGGGCAGGCCGGTGAACACCTGCTGGTAGGCGACCTCCACGCCTTTCACCTTGGCCTGGCTGCCGTTGGTCTTGGATGAGAGCAGGTAGGTCTGGCCCTGGTAGACCAGGTCGGACATCTCGGTCTGGATGAAGCTGGAGATGTCCTTGTAGAACACGCCGGCGGTCAGGGCCGAGGTATCGCTGATGTACCACTCGCCGGTCAGGTCGTACTGCCACGCCTCGAACGGCTGCAATCCGGGATTGCCGCCGCTGGCGGTGAGGATCTCGCCACTGGAATTGAAGGTGAGTTTGGAAGAGAGATCGGTCAGGTCGGGGCGGGTGATGACCTTGGCGACAGAGGCGCGCAGCACCACGTCCTTGGCCACGTCCCAGGCAACGTTCAACGACGGCAGCGCGTTGCTGTAGCGGCGCTCGAAATGCACCGGGTCGGCGGTGCCATCGACATCGGCGTGGCCGTCGGTGCTTTGCTCGGTGCGCACCAGGCGCACGCCGACGTTGCCGCGCAGCTCGCGTCCAGCGAGGGTGTGGCCGAAGTCGGTCATCACGTACGCCGAAGCGATGTTTTCCTCGACCTCATAGGAGTTCTGCAGGTCGGCGCTGTTGGGCGTGTCGGCCAGATCGGCGGTGGTGGGCCAGTCGCCCCAGAACGCCGATTCGATAGGCGCAAGCCACTGTGTCGGCAATGTACCGTTGGCGCTGGAGAGCATGTCGCTGACCGGCAGCGCGGTGAAATAGCTGGCGGGGAAGCGCACGCCACGGATGCTGTTGAGAATGAGGTCCGCGCGGTCGTAGCTGCGCGAGCGCTGGCGATACTTGGCCCCGGCCTTGATCGTGCGGAAGAAGCCGCCGTCGAGTGCACGCTCGGCATCGAACTGCACTGCGTCCTCCTTGTCGCGCGCATCGATCTCGCGCCATTCCAGGCGACGGCCGGCCAGGATCGCCGGATCGCCGGGATCGAAGCCATTGCCGAAGCTCCAGTCCGGTACGTTGTCGTCGCTGGCCTGTGGCATGGCCACCTGCATCGACAGGTCGGTGCCGCTGCGCAGGCGGGTGCGCCGGATCGGATCCGAATCGTAGCTGTGCGCCTGCGAGTGGAACGCTACCGCGCCCAGCGTCCAGCGCTCGCCGTTCCAGGTGCTGGACAGGCGAGCGCTGCGGTTGTCGTCGGTGATGCCCGAGGTTTCGCGCGAGGCCTGTACCTGGCCGTTGCGGTAGTCGAAGCCGGTGATGCCGCCATGCGTCACGCGGATGTTGCTCATCTTCGCCAGGTCGTCGAAGCCTACGCCAAGGCTGTACTCGTCGTAGTGCACGGTCTGCTTGGCGTAGAGCAGGTCCAGGTTCATTTCCAGCGCCGCACTGGGGCGCCATTGCAGCGAGGCAGCCAGGCCGGTGCGCTCGCGTTCTTCCAGTTCCAGGGTCGGGCGAAGACCGGTGGGGACGTAATGGGCACCGGGGACGCCAGGCACACCGTCGGCGTAGTAGTCCCAGCTGACCTCATTGACGCGGTCCTGGCGCAGGCTGCGTTGCGCGTAGGCGCCGGAGATCAGCACGCCAAAGCTGCGGTCTGCATTGATCCAATTGAACAGTCCGGACGCACGCGGATCGTTGGCGTCGGTCTTCTGCGCCTGGCTCGATTCCAGCGATACGTTGGCCAGGGTCTTGTCCAGTTCCAGCGGGCGGAACGTGCGCACGTTGATGATGCCGCCGATCGCGCCCTCGTCCAGGTCCGCGGTGGGGCTCTTGATCACGTCCAGTCCGGAGACCAACTCGGCCGGCAGCGTGTCGTAGCGGAACTGGCGTCCGGTCTGGCCAGAGGTGCGCACGTTTTCGTTGACGGCCATGGTCTGGCCGTTGAGCGTGGTCACCTGGAAGTTCGGCCCCAGCCCGCGTACGCGCACGTACACGCCTTCGCCGCGATCACGCACGATCGACACTCCCGGGACCCGCTGCAACGCCTCGGCCACGTTCTGCGCTGGCAGCTTGCCGATGTCCTCGGCGGCGATCACGTCGATCACGCTGTCGGCGTAGCGCTTTTCCTGCAGGGCGGCGCTGAGGCTGCCGGCATAGCTGCCCAGCACTTCGATCCGATCCAGTTCCTTGGCCGGTGCGTCGGCCGCGGGCACGGAGGCGGGCGGCAGGACGCTGGCGGACGGCGCCGTCGCTGTGGACGACGCAGCGGGGGCGGGCGCGGGCTCGATCGTCACCGTGGTCGCCGTGAGGTAGCGATAACGCAGGCCGGTGCCGGCCAGCAGCCGCTGTAGCGCCTGGGCGGCAGGCAGGCCTGCAGGGGCGCCCCGGGTTTGCGGGTTGCCTGCGGCGGTGGCGTCGTAGACGAACTGCAAGCCAGTCTGGTGCGACAGTGCGTCCAGCGCACGATCCAGCGGTTGCGCGGTGATGGCTTCGTTCGCGGCGGCGATGTCCTGCGCGCCGACGGAGCCGACGTGCAGAGCGAGAGCGATCGAGAGAAACAGGAGTGGGCGCATCGGAGGTCCGGTGGGGAAGTGAAGGGCGTGACGCGGTGGTTCGCGTTTGCCTGGACTACGACGCAGCGAGGCGACGATCGGGCACCGTTTTTCGATGAATTTTTTTTGACAGTCGACTGCGAGGCCGCTGCACCGCGGACGCGCATGCGCCCGCGACGCACCCGTGCAAGGCCGCTCAGTGCGCGCGGCTGCGTACCCGGAGCACGCCGCTGCCGGCGTGGGTTTGCAGCCCGGGCTGGCTATCCAGGAATGCGCGCAGCGCGCCGAGATCGTTGCCACGCAGGTTGCCGGTCAGGCGTAGCGCGGCTGCGGTGGCGTCCTCGATCTGCAACTGGGTGAGATTGAGCCGGTTGAACTGGTCGGCGACCTCGCCCAGCGGTTCGTCATGGAACACGATGCGTTGTCGCCACCACGCCGTCATGGTCGCCGCATTCTCGGTGCTGATATCGGCATGCCGGCTGGCGTAATCGATACGCGCGCGCTGGCCTGCGCTGAGCTCGGCCAATGGGCGGGTTGCGTCACGTGCTTGGCTCCACACGCGCACGCGGCCTTCGACCACATCGATGCGCGCCTGGGTGCGGCGCAGCGAGACATCGAACACGGTGCCGATGTCCTGCACGCGCAGGCCCCCGGCATACACCTGCAACGGGCGAGGATCCTTGGCGACGACAAAGCTGGCCTGGCCGCGCTTCAACGTGAGGCGGCGGCCGAACGGGTCGAAGCGCACGGACAGTTCGCTCTCGGCATTCAGATGCACGACCGTGGCGTCGGCCAGTTCCAGCGTGCGCGGCGCCGCGTGGCCGGCCACGTAGGTCGTGCTGCGAGGCCAGGCCCACTGCACCGCCAACGCGATGCAGGCCACGCTGGCGGCCAGCGCGATACCCAGTGCACGCGCGTGCGGTATGCGCCTGCGCACGCTGGCTGGCGCCGGCGACGCAGGCAAGGGCAGCGCAATCACATTGCTCTGGTTGCTGGCATCCCGCCGCGTGCGATCGGCTGCCAGCAACGCCTCCAGGTCGATAGCCATGTCGCGCAGCGCTTCGCCCAGCTCGCCGGCGATCCGGCCGGTGGCGAGGTATTCGCGCAGGTGAACGGGGGAGGTCAGCAGCCATTCCATGAATTGCGCTTGCTGCCCGGCGCTCAGGTTGCCTTCGCGCTGCAATGCATGCCATTGCGCCGCTTCGCGAGTGATCCTTGCCGACATCGGTGCCATCGCGCTCACCACGTATCGGCGGTGTCGGCGACCGCGCGGCGGCAGGCCGACAGGCCGCGCACCACGTGCTTCTTGACCATGTGCGGCGACACGCCCAATCGTTGCGCGATCTGCTTGTAGCTCAAGCCATCGCGGTACTGCATGACCAATACCGCGCGCGTGCGTTCGGGCAGCGTCGCCAGCAGGTCCTGCAACCGCCGTTGTCGTTGCTCGCGCTCGGCCGCGTCCTCGACCGCCTCGGTCGCGGCCAGTGCGGCGGAGAACTGCTCCACGTCTTCTATCTGCAACGACGGTGGCTTGCGTCGCGCGGCCTGCTCGCGCGCCAGGTTGAGCGCAACGGTGTACAGATAGGCTTCCGGATTGGCGATGGCCGCACCTGGCATCTGGTGCGCGCGCAACAGGCGCAGGTAGGTTTCCTGCACCATGTCCTCCGCCTCGTCGCGGGCACCGCGACGCACGAAGAACCCGCGCAGTACCGGACCGTGTTCGGTAAACAGCCGTGCCCACGTCCGTGTTGCCTGAGCAGCCACCGTCGCGCCTTGTTGCTGGAAGGTAGGGCAGGCTAGAAGTGTCGTATGACGCGCGGGTGACAGTGGCGGCCGGCGTCAGC
>JAATFS010000433.1 GCA_015655035.1 Lysobacterales bacterium
GCCCTCCCGAACAGCAGCGAGCAGTTGTTGCCACCGAAGCCGAACGAGTTGTTCATTGCGAAGTCGATCCGGGCCTGGGCATTGTCGAAGCGGATCTGCGGGCCGCAGTCGGGATCGGGCAGCTCGCTGTTGAGGGTGCCGGGCAACTCGCCATCACGCAGCGCAAGCAGCGCGATCACCGACTCCACGATGCCGGCCGCGCCCAGCGTATGGCCGGTCCAGGCCTTGGTCGAGCTGGCATGCAGCGTGGCCGGGAACAGCGTAGCGACTGCAGCGGCCTCGATGCTGTCGTTGGCCGGGGTGGCGGTGCCATGCAGGTTCAGGTAGCCGACCTGCGCGGCGTCGATCCCGCCACGACTCAGCGCTTCGGCCATCGCACGCTTGGCGCCGAGCCCCTGCGGATGCGGCGCGGACATGTGGTGGGCATCGCTGGATTCGCCATAGCCGCACAGCAGCAGTTCGGCCTGCGGGGAGGCGTCGCGGCGCTCCAGCAGCGCAAAACCGCCGGCTTCGCCCAGCGACAGCCCGTCCCGGCGCGCGTCGAAGGGACGGCAGGGCTCCGGCGACACCAGTTGCAAGGCGTTGAAGCCGAACAGCACGCTGCCACACAAGGTATCCACACCGCCGACCAGGGCCGCATCGATCACTCCGGCGGTGATCAGCCGGGCCGCCTGCGCGAACACCTTGGCGCTGGACGAACACGCCGTGGCCACGGTCACGCATGGGCCGCGCAGGCCGGTGGCGTGCTGCACGAAATCGCCCAGCGAATGCGGGGTGTGCACGATCGGGTATTGCAGGTCGGCCGGGAAATGCGGGCCGTCGGCGTCGTATTCGAGCCGGGTATAGGCCTCTTCGCTGGCGCCGATGCTCGCGGTCGAGGTGCCCATCACAACCGCGATCCGCTCGGCGCCGTAGCGCCTGCGCGCGGCCGCGATGGTCTCGGGCAAGCCGTCCTGTTGCAGCGCCAGCCACGCCAGCCGGTTGTTGCGGCACTCCCAGTCTTGCAGCGCAGCGGGCAGGGCGACGCGCTCCAGCGCCTCGACCCGGCCGATCCAGCAATCCAGCGGCTTTGGTCCGAAATCGTTGCGGCGCAGGCCGCTACGCCGAGTTTTCAGCGCAGCGGCCTGGGCGGACCGCCCGGCGCCCAGCGCAGTGGTGGTGGAGTAGGCGGTAATGGCGATCGGGGCCATGCGGGGCGACGGCGACGCTGGGCTCACGCGGATGTCTGTCAGGAATAGGTCTGGCCAGTATATCGACCCGCTATCAGCGCCCGGTGAGCGGGGCCTTGGCTGAACGTCAGCGTCATCCCAATGACGCCAATTGCGGCTTCTTCGGTGGCGAAGCTTTCGCCAGTGCCGTATTTCCGACACAATCGTTGCCACTCCCAACGCCGGGCCCGGCCCCGCGCGCATGCAAGCCTACGTCTATAAAAGCCAACGCAAACCCGACACCTACGTCTACCTCGCCAAGCGCGACGACTTCGCCGTGATGCCCGTGCCCCTGCACGCGCAGCTGGCGCCGTTCGCGTTTGCGCTGGAAGTGGCGTTGACGCCCGAGCGTCGGTTGGCCGTGGCCGATGCGGGGAAGGTATTGCAGCAGTTGGCCGAGCTGGGCTTCTACCTGCAAATGCCGCCGTTGCCCGCGCCGATGAATGTGCGTGGCGATGACTGAGCCGTCTTTGCGTTCGCGCGCTCACCTGATCGCCGTGGCCAGTGCCGCCGTTGCGGGAATACTGCTGTCGCTCGTCGCAGGTGTAGGCGGTGTGACCGCCGCGCTGTCGGTGTGGCTGGCGCAGCCGGCGTTCGCGCTGGCGGTGTCGTGGGCGCGTGGCAGCCGGCCATTGTCGGCGTCGCCGCGCGCAGTTGGCGAGGCGTTGCCGCCGCTGCTGGCGGTCTGGGCGACCGGCCTGCTGGTGGTGGCGCTGCTGGTGATGTGGCCATTGGCGGCGCTGCGCGACAGCGGCAGCCTGGCGGCGGCATTGGCACTGAGCGTGGCGGTCAGCGCCGCGCTGCTGGCGCTATGGCGGACCTGGCCGGTGTGGGCCGGGGTGGAATGCGAAGGCGGCTCGCTGCGCGCACGCTGGCAGGCCGTGGCGATGCAGGAACTGCAATCGTGGCGCGGGCTGGGGATCGCGGCATTGGTGCTGGCGGTCTGCGCGTCGGGCGTCGCACTGGCCTGGCCGGGGTTGCTGCCGTCCTCGGCACGCTGGACGTTCGCCCTGGTTGCCGCGCTGCTGACGCCGTTGGCCCATCTGCTGCTACAGACGCTGGCACAGCCGGCGCGCGCCGCCGCCGCACCGGTACAGGCCAGCGAACTGTTCTCCGAAGCCGCCGCGATGCCACGGCCCCTGGAACCGGTCGCGCAGTACCAGCTGGTTCCCGAACTCTACGAGGCGGCGCGTGCCGGCCGGGTCGACCGCGCCCTGCAACTGCTCGACGCCGGTGCCGATCCGCAAGCGCTGCCGCCGCAGGACTGGCGTGACCAGCGCAGCCTGGCGGTGCTGGCCGCAGTGCTGCCGGACCTGCGCCTGCTGCGCGAGCTGATCGTGCGCGGCGTGGACGTCAACCAGCCACACCGTGGCATGACCCCGTTGCTGGCAGCTACCCGTGACAGCTGGCATGGCCGTCCGGATGCGGTGACCACGCTGCTGGCCAATGGCGCCGACCCGCGTGCCACCGACAGCGACGGCAACACCCCCTTGCACCATGCCGTGCGCAGTTCCGATCCCGGTGTGGCCGCGCTGTTGCGCGATGCCGCCGCCGAACTGGACGCGCTCAATGGCGAAGGCCTGTCGCCGCTGGCGATGGCCTGCCAGGTCGGTAACTGGCGTCTGGCCAAGTTCCTGCTGGAGCGTGGCGCCAAGCCTGAGCCGGACGGCGGCAGCCCGGTGCTGCTGGCGGCGGCCGGCACCGAGGAAGACGATCCGGCCGGCGTGCAACTGCTGCTCAAGCACAAGGCGCGCATCGATTCGCGCGATCGCCAGCGCCGCAGTGCGCTGCACGAGGCCGCCCAGGCCGGGCACAGCGACGTGGTCGAAGCCCTGCTCGCCGCCGGCGCCAACCTTGAAGCGCGCGACCTGCTAGGGCGCACGCCGTGGCTCGAAGCCGCCCGCCACGGCCGTAGCGCCGTGCTGGAAAACCTGCTGGTCCGCAAGGCCGATGCATTGGCCGTCGATGGCGACGGCCGCAATGCGGTGATGCTGGCCTGCACCGCCGACAGCGTTTCGCTTGCGCTGATCCAGCGCCTGCTGGACCTGGGAGTGCCGGGCACGCAAGCGGATGCGAGCGGCCGCCGTGCGGTCGATCTGGCCGCCGAGGCCGGGCGCTGGGCGATCGTGTCGCGGCTGGATCCGGACTATCCCCTGCCCAGCGCGGTCAGTGATGCCCAGGGCGAGCAAGCCGACCCGGCCACGGTACTGCCGGACCGCCCGCCGCTGGTGCTGCTGCGGGAGGGCCTGCAACTGGGCCAGCGCGACGGCCTGGCCGCGCTGGCGCGGCTGTGCGCGGCCGAGGA
>JAATFS010000120.1 GCA_015655035.1 Lysobacterales bacterium
CAGCTGTGCCTGGCTGGCTGCGCCGACGAAGCTGATCGCTACGCCGTGCGCGCCGGCACGGGCGGTGCGGCCGATGCGGTGGGTGTAGTCGGTGGTGGAGCGGGGCAGGTCGTAGTTCACCACGACCGGCAGATCGACAATGTCCAGACCGCGCGCGGCCAGGTCGGTGGCCAGCAGTACCGGCAAAGTGCCTTGCTTGAATGCCTGCAGCGTGCGTTCGCGCCGGGCCTGGCTGAGTTCGCCGTGCAGCGGTTGCGCTTCCACGCCGACCTTGCGCAACTTCTCGGCCACGGTCTCGGCGGCATGCCGGCTGGCGACGAACACCAGTACCTGTGGCCAGGCGTCGTGTTCGATCAGGTGACGCAGCAGCTGCGTGCGCCGTCCTGGATCGACTTCGATCGCGCGCTGCTGGATGTCCGGCGGTGGCTGTGCTTCTTCGTATGCATCCACGCGCTGGGGCGCATGCAGCAACCGGCCGGCGAGCGCGGCGGTGGCGCCGGCCAGTGTCGCTGAAACCAGTACGGTCTGGCGCTGCGGCGGCAGCTGCTTCTCGATAGCGGCCAGCTCGGCCTCGAATCCCAGCGCGAGCAACTGGTCGGCTTCGTCCAGGACCAGGGTGGACAGGGTATCCAGGCGTAGCGCGTTGTGCTGGAGCAGGTCGAGCAGGCGCCCGGGCGTGGCCACCACGATCTCGGCGCCGCTGCGCAGGGCGATCAGCTGCGGATTGATCGAGACGCCTCCCAAGGCGGTAACCACGCGCGGGCGCTGCGGCAGTTGGCTGCCGAGCTGGATGAAGGTCTCGCCGACCTGGGTGGCCAGCTCGCGCGTCGGCACCAGCACCAGGGCGTGCAACCGCTGCGCCGTGCAGCGCGGGGCTTGCGCGCATTTATGCAACAACGGCAGCGCGAACGCGGCAGTCTTGCCGCTGCCGGTCGGCGCGCGGATCAACAGGTCGTGACCGCGCAGCGACAACGGGATCGCCTGCTGCTGCACCGGCGTGGGCGCGGTGATGCCTGCCTGGTTCAACGCACGAAGCAGGTGGGGCAGCAGATCAGGGGAAAAACCAAGGGAATCGAAGGACATGCGGTGCGGCGGCGATGCGAACGGGAGCGCTATGGTGCACCGATGCGGGGAATCGCGTCAGCTGCGCCTTCAAGAAATGTGGCTTGCCGAGGCCGCGTCCCAGACCGACATGAGTTGGGTGATGGCCGTGTCCATGGCGTTCAGGCGGACGCCGTCGCGTGCCAAGGTGGAAAGTCCCAACAGAAAGGCATCGAACACGATGGCCAAGGCACGGACATGGGTATCGGCCCGCAACTCGCCGCTGTCGACGCCACGCTGCACACACGCGGTGATGCCTGCGAACGTCCGCATACGCGAGCGTGCGAGCGGGGCAGTCACCGTCGCATGTTCTTCTGAAGGCGCGCTCATGACGCCCAGGGCCACCATGCAGCCCTTGGGATGTCCACGGTCGCATTGCATTCTCGCTGAACTGCGCAACATGGCTTCGATGGCATCGCGCGGCGCTAGCTGGGTGTCCCACAGAGGCTCCACTGCCTGTGCATAGGTGGAGAGATAGCGTTGCGCGCACTCCTGGAACAGCGCTTGCTTGGAGCCGAATGCCGCGTAAAAGCTCGGCGCGGAAATGCCATTGCCGATGCCTGCCTTCAGCTGCGCCAAGGATGTCGATTCGTAGCCGTTCTGCCAGAAGATATGCAGTGCTTGCTCGACCGCCTTGTCCCGGTCGAAGGTCCGGGGACGCCCCATTGCCGCCATGTCGAGCTCCAGAAGACTGCCAGAATTAAATACTAATCGATACATAAGTCATTGACAATACATGTCCCCGTCACTACTGTACTGTTCGATACATATATCGGATATGGCCGGGGTTTGTCCCGGCCACACCGATTGGCTGGCCCCTCGCTTTTGTCCGACCGCGCATGCTGCGGGAAAATTTCGCCTAAATATGTACCAATTGATATATATGTGGCTGGGCGGTCGGCGCGAGGTTCACGAAGTTCCCCTCATCTAGGAAAGCAGACTTGTGACGACTTGGACTTCCACGGCGACGACAGGCAAGGACGATGGATTGCCGCTTGCCGCGCTCCTGGCCCTGGCCATGACCGGATTCATCTGCATCATCACCGAAACCTTGCCCGCCGGTTTGCTGCCCCAGATGGCGCAGGGTCTCGGCATTTCGTCATCATTGGCGGGACAAACCGTCACCGTCTATGCGCTGGGTTCGTTGCTGGCGACTATCCCGCTGACCATCGCCACGCAAGGTTGGCGGCGGCGCAATGTGCTTGTGCTGACGATCGTCGGCTTCTTCGTATTCAACACCATCACCACGTTCTCCACGAGCTACTGGTTGACGCTTGCGGCAAGGCTCTTCGCGGGTGTCTCGGCAGGGCTGGCATGGAGCCTGCTTGCCGGCTATGCCCGCCGGATGGTGCCCAAGCACCTGCAAGGCAAGGCATTGGCCGTAGCGATGGTCGGCACGCCGATCGCCCTGTCGCTGGGTGTTCCGTTCGGGACTTGGCTAGGCGTCTCGATCGGGTGGCGCAGCACCTTCATGGCCGTGTCGGCACTGACGCTGGTGCTGATCGCATGGGTGCTGGCCAAGGTGCCGGATTATCCCGGCCAGGCCGGCCACGAGCGTTTGCCGCTGCGCAGGGTGTTCACTACGCCGGGCGTGCGGCCGGTACTCGCCGTGGTGATCGCGTGGATGCTGGCGCACAACATCCTCTACACCTACATCGCCCCGTTCGTGGCACAGGCTGGCCTGATGGCGGATGTAGAGGTGGTGCTGCTGACCTTCGGCGTCGCCGCGTTAGTGGCTATCTGGATCTCCGGCCGTCTGGTCGAGCATCACCTGCGCAGCACGGTGCTGGCCAGCCTGGCGATCTTCTCCATCGTGTCCTCGATGTTCGTCTGGCTGGCGCACTAGCCGGTGGTCCTCTATGTCGGCGTGGCGGTATGGGGCCTCACCTTTGGTGGCGCGGCCACGCTACTGCAAACGGCCCTGGCCGATACCGCCGGCGACGGTGCGGACGTGGCGCTTTCGATGAACGTGGTTGCGTGGAACAGCGCGATCGCCGGTGGCGGGCTAATCGGTGGAGTTCTGCTGGATTCGCCGTGGGGCGCGAAATCCTTCCCGCCGGTGCTGGTACTTCTTCTGGCTGTCGGGTTCGTCATCGCATGGCGGGCACGGGTGCATGGCTTCAAGGCCGGCCCACGGCATGCCCACCACGAGTAACGCCCAGCCCTCTGGCCCAATCCAATTCGTATTTCCATCGAGGACTCATTCCGTGTTTCGACAAATCCTGAAAAACCTCTGCTACGTATCTTTCCTGCTCGCCGCACTGCCGTCCCATGCTGCGGAGGAGTTTCCCGTTCCGGCCGGTTTCACCAGCGAGTACCAGACCGTCGATGGCGTGCGCATGCACTACGTCAAGGGCGGCAGCGGGCCGCTGGTCTATCTGGTACATGGCTTCGGCCAGTCTTGGTACGAGTGGCATCAGTTGATGCCGGAGCTTGCCAAGCGGCACACCGTCGTCGCCCCAGATCTGCCCGGCCTGGGACAATCGGATGTACCCAAATCCTACCGTGCCACGGATGTTGCGCCACTGCTCTACAAGTTGGCGCTGCAACTCAACGGGGGCCGGAAGTTCGATCTGGTATCGCACGACATCGGCAACTGGAACACCTATCCGCTGGTAGTGCAGCATCAGGACATGATCCGCCGCGCGGTCTTCATGGAGGCTCCGATCCCGGACGACGCCATCTACACGTTCCCTGCATTCACGCGGGAAGGTGAATCACTGGTATGGCATTTCAGTTTCTTCGCGGCAAAGGGCAAGTTGGCTGAAACCTTGATCGCTGGCAACGAATACGTTTTCTTCGAGCATTTCACCAAGGAACACGCTACCAACCAGAGGGTCTTTACTCCTGAATTGCTTGGCATGTACGCGAAGTCGTATGCCAAACCACACAGTCTCAACGCAGCGTTCGAGTACTACCGCGTATTGAACCAGGACGTGCAGGACAACCGAACCCTGGCGCAAACCAGGATCACGCTCCCGGTATTGGCGATCGGCGGCGGTGGGCACGGTGGCATGGGCCAGTTCCAGGTTGACCAGATGCATCGCTTCGCGGCAAACGTCACCGGCAAGGTACTGCCGGGCTGCGGTCATTGGCTGCCCGAGGAGTGCCCTGGGTCATTGAACGAAGCCGTGCTGGCGTTCCTGGACGCACCATGAGGCATGCTACCTCTGGACCAACCCAAGCGGCTGGTCTCAGGGGATGGCCGGGCCGGCTCGGCGGCTCGCCGGCCGTGTCCGCTCAGGTCGCCAACGCCAGGTCGTCGATCAGCGCACGCAGGAAGCGCGCGGCTTCGCCACCGGTCGCGGCGCGGTGGTCGAAGGTCAGCGACAGCGGGATTACCTTGTGCGCCTCGAACCCGCCCATGATCGGAGTGATCTGGTGGCGCATGCGCCCGGCGGCGACGATCGCCACGCAGGGCGGTACCACCACCGGCGTGGCATAGCGGCCGGCGAACATACCGAAGTTGGACAGCGAGATGGTGTGGC
Source organism: Lysobacterales bacterium (assembly GCA_015655035.1). Lineage (GTDB taxonomy): Bacteria > Pseudomonadota > Gammaproteobacteria > Xanthomonadales > Xanthomonadaceae > JAATFS01. The sequence continues at coordinate 4,590 of JAATFS010000120.1, forward strand.
CGCTCAGTTCCGATGGCGCGATGCTGCGTGCCTCCACCTGCTGGCGCAGGCGGTTGACGCTCTCGCGGATGCCATGGGCATCGAGCATGTCGGCATTGCGCAGCGCTGGGACGAACAGGCCGTCGTCGGTATCCACCGCGATGCCGATGTCCACCTGCGCGTGCAGGGTACGGGTCAAGGCCTCGCCATCGAACCAGGCGTTGAGTGCGGGCACGGCCTGGCATGCCACCACGATCGCGCGCACCAGGCGCACGGTGACGTCGTTGCCCGGCATCCACGCATGGATGTCGGCGTCGTCGTTGAGCGTGGTCGGCACCACCTTGGTGTGCGCGTCGGCCATCACCCGCGCCATGTTGCGGCGAACGCCCTTGAGCTGTTCGGGCTGGCCCTTGGCCGAGACGCCGGGCGGCTGGGTGCGCATCGGCTTGCCGCTGGCCGACAGCGCCGAGCGGCCTGTCGTGGCCATAGCCGGGGCACTGGCCTCGGCCGTGGGCATTACCAGGGACGCGACCTGCGGGCGGCGCACCTCGGCGGGTGCGGCCTGCGCAGTCCCTGCGGCCGCCGCGTGCTTCACGTCCGCCAGGGTCACGGTGCCGTCGCTACCGGTGGCGCGCACCTGGCCCAGGTCCACGCGCAGCTTGCGTGCCAGTGCGCGCACCGCCGGCATCGCCCTGACCCCGCCCACCGCCAAGGCCTGCTCGGCATGCACGGCGTCGGAGCTTTGCATGGCACCGACCACGGTGCCGGCGTCTTCGCGTGGAGGCACCTGGACCTCGGCGCTTTTTCCGGCATCCGCCGTCGCGGCCGAAGCTGCCTGTGCCGCCGCGCCACCGTGGTGGTGCCCGGTGTCCTGGCCTTCGGCGCGTTGCGGCAGATCGGGATCGAGCTGGAACTGCGCCAGCACCGCGCCGGTGACGATCACATCGCCCGGTGCGCCGGCCAGCTTGAGTACCTTGCCCGATACCGGCGAGGGCACCTCCACCACCGCCTTGGCGGTTTCCATCGCCACCAGCGGCTCGTCCAGCTGGATGGTGTCGCCCTCCTTGACGAACCACTCCACGATGGTGGCATCGGGCAGGCCTTCGCCCAGGTCGGGAAGGTTGAAGTTCTTGCTATCGCTCATGGATTTTGTCTTCCAACAGTTCGAGATCGGTACCCGGTAGCCAGCCCTGCGCGCCATCGGCACGTTCGGCCCACCACCAGCCACCATGTTCGTGGTGCAGTATCACCGTGTCGCCACAGTCGACGTCGAGTTCGCGGGCATCGTGGTCGCGCAAAGCCTCGGCGCGGCCATCGCCCAGCGGTCGCAGCCAGTCCACGGGCGCC
>JAATFS010000375.1 GCA_015655035.1 Lysobacterales bacterium
ATCCATGCCGCCCAGATAGCAATAGCCCGGATGGCTGCCGAGCGCATACACCGGATAGACCGGCTCACTGTGCAAGGCCACGATCCGGGCCACGTCCAGCCCGGTGTGGTCGGCGACATCGGTGATATGCGGACCCGCGTCGCCGCCATAGACCACGTCCAGCTCGATCACCCGACCGAGCAACGGCAGCGGTTCGATCGTGTGCCACAGCCGCTGCACCGAGGTCGCCAACGCGACCCATGCACGCTGGTCCGGCGGTGGCACCTGCATCACCAGCATCAGGTTGTTCATGCCGGGCACCGCTTCGCCTACACCGCTCCAGCCGGCGACCTCGCGGGCCAGGCTCCAGATCCGCTGCTGGGTTTCCAATGCCAGTTCGCCGGGCGCCTCGAACATCAGCGCCGACGTCCCCAACGCGCTGACGCGCAGCCGTGGACTATTGCTCCCGCTCATGCCAGGCCCATCTCTGGCGAACCCTGATGGTCCGTTGCTCGCACCGGTTACCTCCCGCCATCGCATCGCTCGCCGCAATGGCGCTACGAAAGCGTAGCGATGCGGCGGCGACACGACCAAGACGGATTGTTTTTGGTGAGATAAGAGCGCCTTATATCCGTATGCGCAGACACCTGCGCACTACCGCCTACGCGCGCCGAAGCGCGCCCATCACGCGTCGCGCGACTCGGCCAGGATTTCGCCTTCATGGTGCGGCCATTCGCTGACCAGCTCGAGCACGATGGCCTTGACCGCCTGTGCCGCTGCCGACAACGGCAGGTGGCTGGACACGCACAATGCCAGTGGCGCATGGATCGCTGGCTGCACGATGCGGCGCAGCCGCACCTGGTACGAAGCCGCCAACGCATGCGCGGTCGAGGCCGGCAGAATCGTCGAGCCTACTCCGGCGCGCACTGCACCGCTGAGCGTGTCCAGCGATTCGATCTCCGCCACCACGCGTGGCGCACGCTGGGCCTGGATGAAGGCGGCATCGACCAGCTTGCGCACCACGTTGTAGGAACGCGGCAGCAGCAGGTCCAGTTCGTACAGGCCCGAAAGCGGCACGTCGTGTTCGCCATCGTCCTCGCCCGCCGGGCCGACCAGATACATCGCCTCGTCCAGCAGCGGGCGATATTCCAGGCCCGGCAAGGTATGGAAGCCATACAGCACCGCCATATCCATGCGCCCGTTCATGATCAGCTCGCTGAGCGTGGTGCCGAAATTCTCGTTGAGGTAGAGCACGATGCCGGGATGCCGGGCGCGCACCGTGGTCAGCAACGGCAGTGCCAGGGTCGAGGCTGCGGTACCGGGCGCCAGGCCGACCGATACCGAGCCGGACAGGCCTTCCCCGGTCGCGTCCACATCGCTGTGCGCCTGTTCGAGCTGCCGCAGGATGGTCTGGGCATGGCGGTAGAGCACCAGGCCTGCCGGCGTCGGGGTCACCCCGCGCTTGGTCCGCACCAGCAGGCGCTCGTTGAACTCGCCTTCCAGCGTGCTGAGCTGCTGGCTCAGCGCAGGCTGTGCGATGTGCAAGGCATCTGCGGCCTGGGTCAGACTGCCCAGGTCCACGATCTTCACGAAATAACGTAACCGCCGGATATTCATCGCTCCCCTAACCTGCGCAATGCATTGCATCGCGCTACGGCATGTCTCCTCCCTGCCTCCCCTGTCGCCTGCAATGCATGATGGCGCAGGCAGGCTCGATGCAGAGTATCACCGCCACGGAGACTTCAGGCCAAGCGGTGGCATTCGCAGCAGGCACACGATCGCCGCCAGGGTAAGGGCCGCCAGCAACATGCTGCCCAGATCCAAGGCATCCCCCAGCGCCGCGCGTGCCGATTGCAAGGGTAATTGCAGCGGCCCGGCCGCACGATCGGTGTGCGTGGCCTGCAGCAACCACTGCGGTTGCAGCCATTCGGCGGGAATCGGGCCGCCGTGATGCTGCTGCAGCCGTTGCGTCAGCCCGGCGCGGTAGACCCAGGCCACCACCAATCCGAACATGCTGGTGGCGAGCATGCCTCCCAGCAAGCGCAACGACTGCAACAACGCCGTGGCGATGCCCAGGTGTTCCGGCCGCGCAGCCGCCTGGGTGAACAATGTCAGGTTCATCAGGATGAAGCCGAGCCCGGTGCCGACCACGAACATCCACGCAAACAGCACCGCCGGTGTCGCATGCAGGCCGCTGGCCGCGATCCCGACACAGCCGGCGCCGAGCAGGCCGAACCCGAACAGCGGCAAGCACCCGGGCCGCGCCAGGCGGGTCACGATACGGCCGTTGACCAGCGCGCCCAGGGTGATGCACAGCATCAGCGGCGTCAGCACCACGCCGGCCTGGTGCAACGAATAACCGTACCCGGCCTGCAGCAGCAGTGGCATGTAGAACAACAACGCGAACATCACCCCGCCGGCCAGCGCCGAGAGCAGGAATAGCCCGCGCAGGCGCGCATCGGTGAACAGCTCCGGCGGCAGCAGCGGGTCGACTGCACGTCGTTGCCACCAGATCAGCAGCAACGTGGCGATTACCACCACCGCCCCCAGCAGCCACGGCACGATTCCGCCTTGCGGACGCCCAAGTCGATCGGTCAGCGTCTGCAAGGCTGCCAGCAGCAACATGACCAACAGCGCGCCAGGCCAGTCCAGGCGTACCGGGCGCTCCCGCCGTGGCCGCAACCAGGGCAGATAGCGCCAGACGCACACGCCGGCCAACACACCCAGCGGCAGGTTCAGATAGAACACCGAACGCCAGCCCAGCCAGGTCGTCAATGCACCGCCCAGCAGTGGCCCGATCGCATTGACAACGCTGAAGGCCACGCTGAGCATCATCTGCCAGCGCAGGCGTTGCCGCGTCTCCGGAAACAACTCCGGAATGCAGGCGAATGCGGTGCCGACCAACGCGCCGCCACCGATGCCCTGGATACAGCGCGCAATCACCAGGCCCACCATCTGATCGGTGAGCGCGCACCAGCACGAGGCCAGCGTGAACACGGCAGTGGCCAGCAGCACGAATGGCTTTCGCCCGTAGTAATCGCCCAGCCGGCCCGCAATCGGAATGGTCAGCACCGAGGCCAGCAGGTAGCCGGTCGCCACCCAGGCGTACAGCTCGAAACCATTCAGGTCGGTGGCGATGGTGGGCAACGCGTTGGCGACCACCGTCTGGTCCAGTGCCGACAGCATCAGCACCAGCGAAATGCCGGACATCGCCATCAGCGATTCGATGAAGCGGCGAGGCGCCACCGCCACCTCGTTCACAGGCAGCATCCCCCGCCCCATGCAGGGGTCACCACACGCTCCCCGTCATCGACGCCGGGCACGCCTCGCTTGCTCAATCGCCATCGACCACCCACCGCACTCACGCATCGGCCGTCAGCAAGGCCGCCGAGGCGGCAATCCGCTCGCAGCCTTCGCGCAAGGTATCCAGCGACGCCGCCGTGGACAGCCGGAAATACGGCGACACGCCATAGGCACTGCCCGCCACGACCGCAACGCCGGCGTGCTCGAGCAGGTACATCACCACGTCCTCGTCGTTGCCCAGCACCGCGCCCTCCGGAGTGCGCAGCCCGATCAGCCCGGCGCAGTTCACGAAGACATAGAACGCCCCTTCGGGCA
>JAATFS010000267.1 GCA_015655035.1 Lysobacterales bacterium
GCCAGATAGAAAGATCGATGCAGGCACCCCATTGCTGGTAACGGTCATCATAACGAAAGAGCGAAATACCAAACTACTTACCGCGTAGCTCATAAGAGTTGCTCCCGTGTCGTTCGCTATACCTTCGATCCAGACGGGTCCATTCGCAGACTGCGTGTTCTCGTTCCGCAACGACCGCCATCGCTGGGACCCCAAGAACCAGCGGCCGGAGCTGTGGAATGTCTACAACGCACGCATCCACACCGGCGAGAGCGTGCGCGCCTTTCCGCTGTCCAACTGGACCGAACTGGACGTGTGGCTCTATATCTACCGCGAAAAGATTCCGGTAGTGCCGCTGTATTTCGCCGCCGAGCGGCCGGTGGTCGAGCGTGACGGTGCGCTGATCCTGGTTGATGACGAACGCCTGCCGCTGCGCGAAGGCGAGCAGCCGCAGCTGAAGTCGGTGCGGTTCCGTACGCTCGGTTGCTATCCGCTGACCGGTGCGATCGAGTCCACCGCCGATTCGCTGGAGTCGATCATCGCCGAGATGCTGGTGACCACCAGCTCCGAACGGCAGGGCCGGGTGATCGACCAGGACCCGACCGCCTCGATGGAAAAGAAGAAGCTTGAGGGGTATTTCTGATGAGCCGGGATTCGGAATTCGAAGCTGAGGCGTCGGAAACGCGCTTTGCCACGGCCTCCGCGCAGCCGCGCGGGGAGCCGGTCGCCGGTTCGGACGCGGCCACGCCGGAGCCGGTGGCCGAGTACCTGAAGCGGCACGAGCACAAGCCGCTGCTGCGCTTCATCACCTGCGGCAGTGTCGATGACGGCAAGAGCACCCTGATTGGCCGACTGCTGTACGACAGCAAGCGCCTGTTCGACGACCAGCTCGCCGCATTGGAGAAGGACAGCCGGCGCCATGGTACCCAGGGCGAGCGCATCGACTACGCGCTGCTGCTCGACGGACTGGCCGCAGAGCGCGAACAAGGCATCACCATCGATGTGGCCTACCGCTACTTCGACACCGACAAGCGCAAGTTCATCGTCGCCGACTGCCCCGGCCACGAGCAGTACACCCGCAACATGGCCACTGGCGCCTCCACCGCCGATGTCGCGGTGGTGCTGGTCGATGCGCGCAAGGGCCTGCTCACCCAGACCCGCCGCCACACCTTCATCGCCTCGCTGCTGGGCATCCGTCACATCGTGCTGGCGGTGAACAAGATGGACCTGGTCGGCTACGACGCGGCGGTGTTCGAGGAGATCGTCGCCGGCTACCGCACGCTGGCTGGCGGGTTGGGCATCAACGACGTGCAGTGCATTCCGTTGTCGGCGCTGGAAGGCGACAACCTGTCCTCGCGTTCGCCCAACACCCCGTGGTACGGCGGTCCCAGCCTGCTCGAACACCTGGAAACGGTACAGCTCAGCGACCAGCGCAGCACCAGCGGGCTGCGCCTGCCGGTGCAGTGGGTCAACCGTCCGCACCAGAATTTCCGTGGTTTCGTCGGCACGATCGCCGCAGGCGAAGTACACCCCGGCGATCCGGTGGTAGTGGTGCCGTCGGGCCGGCGCTCGCAGGTGGCGCGCGTACTCGATGCCAATGGCGACGTGGCCCAGGCGCATGCCGGCCAGGCCGTGACGCTGACCCTGGTCGACGAGATCGACATCAGCCGAGGCGACGTGATCGCCGCGGCCGGCGATCCGCCCGAAGTGGCCGACCAGTTCGCGGCCCACCTGCTGTGGATGGACGATGCCGCGTTGCTGCCGGGACGGCCTTACTGGCTGAAGATCGGCACGCGTACCGTTGCCGCCAGCGTCAGCGAAATCAAGCATCGGATCGATGTCAATACCCAGGAACGGCTGGCTGCCAAGCGCCTGGAGCTCAACGAGGTCGGCTACTGCAACCTGGCGCTGGACGAGCCGATCGCGTTCGAGCCTTACGCACAGAACCGGGTGCTGGGCGGCTTCATCCTGATCGATCGGCAAAGCAACGCGACCGTCGCCGCCGGTACGCTCGACTTCGCGCTGCGCCGCGCCGGCAACGTGCACTGGCAGCATCTGGACGTGGACAAGGCGGCGCGTGCGCGGATCAAGGGCCAGGCGCCGAAGGTGCTGTGGTTCACCGGCCTGTCCGGCGCCGGCAAGTCGACCATCGCCAATCAGGTCGACAAGCGCCTGCATTCGCTCGGGTATCACACCTTCATCCTCGATGGCGACAACGTGCGCCACGGGCTCAATCGTGACCTGGGCTTCACCGACGAGGACCGCGTGGAGAATATCCGCCGCGTGGCCGAGGTGGCCCGGCTGATGGCCGACGCCGGCCTGATCGTGCTGGTCAGCTTCATCTCGCCGTTCCGGGCGGAACGGCAGATGGCGCGCGAGCGCTTCGACGCCGGCGAATTCGTCGAGGTGTTCGTCGACGTACCGCTCGCGGTGGCCGAGGCGCGCGACGTAAAGGGCCTGTACCGCAAGGCCCGGGCCGGGCAGATCCCGAATTTCACCGGTATCGACTCGCCCTACGAAGCGCCGCTGCAACCGGAGCTGCACCTGCACGCCGATGGCGAGAATGTCGATGCTTTGACCCAGCAGGTATTGGCCTACCTGAAGCTGGAACGCTGAAACCCGGCCTCGCGGCCGGCTTGCGCCGGCCAGGAGGCTGGGCGAGTCTGCGGGCAGAACCAACTGCGGAGTAATCAATGGATGAATCGACGCGATTGACCGGCGAAGGCTTCGTGCTTCGCCGCTGGCGCCTGAACGATCTCGATGCTCTTATACGCCACGCCAACGACGAACGCACCAGCCTGTATCTGAGCGACCGTTTCCCCTACCCCTATACCCGTGCCGATGGCAGAGCATTCCTGAGCGGGAATGTCGTGGCCCTGGATGCGCCGGTGTTCGCGATCGAGGTCGATGGCCAGCCGTGCGGGACCATCGGTGCGCGTCTCGGAACCGGCGACCGCGCCCATGCGGCCTCGCTCGGGTACTGGGTAGGGCGCGATTACTGGGGGCGCGGGCTGATGACGCGGGTGGTCGGCACGTTCGTTCCCTGGGTGATGCGCGAATTCCCGCTGCGGCGCTTGTGGGCCGAAGTAGCGTCCGGCAACCCGGCTTCGGCGCAGGTGTTGCTCAACAACGGCTTCGTCGAGGAAGGGCTGCTGCGGAGCGCGGTGGCCAAGCGCGACCACTTCTATGACCTGCGGGTCTTCGCGCGGATTTCAGCACAACCCTGATCGCCGCTTCGCAGATCGTCCCGATTCGTGGAGAATCACACGATCCCCGCCCAGCGCGGGGATTCATTCTTCAGCCGTCGGGGACGCTGCATGGTATCCATCATCGATCTGGTCAACAGCATTATCTGGAGCAAGGCACTGATCTTCATGTGTCTGGCCGCCGGCCTGTATTTCACCTTGCGTACCGGGTTCATGCAGGTACGCGGGTTCGTCGAGATGGTCCGTCTCACCGTTGGCGGGCAGAAGTCCGACGCCGGGGTCTCCTCGTTCCAGGCGCTGGCCATGTCGATGGCCGGCCGCATCGGCATCGGCAATATCGCCGGTGTCGCCACCGCCATCGCCTTCGGCGGGCCCGGCGCGGTGTTCTGGATGTGGGTGATGGGGTTCCTGGGGGCTTCGACCTCGTTCGTGGAATGCACCCTGGCCCAGATCTACAAGGTCAAGGACGCCGAGGGCCGCTATCGCGGTGGCCCGGCCTACTACATCGAAAAAGCGTTGGGGGTGAAGTGGTACGCGTTGTTGTTCGCGATCTCCACGATTGTCGCCACCGGGTTTCTGATGCCGGGCGTGCAGGCCAACGCCATCGCCGACAGTGTGGTCAATGCCTGCCTGGGTACCTCCCTCTGCGGTCCGCTGGACGGGCAATGGCTGGGCCTGCCCGAGCGTGACGCGCTCAAGCTCGGCATCGGCATCGTGGTGGCGCTGCTGCTGGCGGTGATCATCTTCGGCGGTGTCAAGCGCATCGCCAACTTCGCCGAGGTCGTGGTCCCGTTCATGGCGATCGGCTACATCCTGATGGCGCTGGCAGTGATGGCGCTCAACGCCGAGCGAGTGCCGGGCATGTTCGGGCTGATCTTCAGCAGCGCATTCGGTACCCATGCCGCGTTCGGTGCGATGCTGGGACTGGCGGTGGAGTGGGGCGTCAAGCGCGGTATCTACGCCAACGAGGCCGGGCAGGGCACCGGCCCGCACGCCGCCGCCGCCGCCGAGGTCTCGCACCCGGCCAAGCAGGGCTATGTGCAGGCGTTTGCGATCTACTTCGACACCATGATGGTGTGCACTGCCACCGCGTTCCTCATCCTGGCGACCGGCATGTACAACGTGCAAGCGCCCGATGGCGGTGCGGCGCTGCATTCCGGCTTGGTGGGGGTCGAGGCCGGCGCCGGCTATGCGCAGGCAGCGGTGGAATCGGTGTTGCCGGGCTGGGGCTCGGGCTTCGTCGCGGTGGCGATGTTCTTCTTCGCCTTCACCACGATCATGGCGTACTACTACATGTCCGAAACCAACCTCAGCTACATCGACGGCGACCGCCGCCGTCCGCTGCTGGTGCTGCTGCTGCGCCTGGGAATCCTGGTGATGGTGGTCTTCGGCGCCTTCCATAACGCCAGCCAGGCGTGGGCGCTGGGCGATATCGGCGTGGGCCTGATGGCATGGCTGAACATCATCGCGATCCTGATCCTGCACAAGCCGGCGATGCTGGCGCTGCGCGATTACGAACGCCAGAAGAAACTGGGACTGGATCCGACATTCGATCCGCAGTCGCTGGGCATAAAGAACGCCGATTTCTGGCGTGGACGCATATTGGAGAAACAACGAAGTGAATGATCCCTGGAGTTCGTCGCGCCGCACCCCGCCGCGCCCGCCACGCAGTCCTCGCGAAGGTGGTGCGCCGCCTCCGCGCAGCGGCAACGACGAACTGCGGCTGTACGGCGTCAATGCGGTGCAGGCGATGTTCGCGCGGCGCCCGGAGGCGTTGCGCAAGCTGTACCTGTCCGAGTCGATGATTCCGCGCGTGCAGCCGATGTTGAAGTGGTGCGTGAGCAACCGGGTGGGCTATCGGGTCGTCGAAGAGGGCGATTTGAGCAAGCTTGCTGCCAGCGCGCACCACGAAGGCATAGTGGCCGACGTGCTGCGTACCGCGCCGGTAGCGCTGGCCGACTGGCTGTCGGCATTGCCTGCCGGTCAGGCGGTCGCGCTGTGGCTGGACAGGGTTGGAAACCCGCACAATTTCGGCGCGATCCTGCGCTCGGCGGCGCACTTCGGCGCCGCCGGCATCCTGTTGCCGGCGGGTTCGACGTTGGCGATCTCCGGTGCGGCGGCGCGTGTGGCCGAGGGGGGCGCCGAAGTGGTGCCGTTGGTGCAGCTGCCGCCCGATGAGGAGGCGACCGAGCAACTGCATGCGGCCGGCTTCTTATTGGGTGCCACGCTGGTCGAAGGCGGCGAGGATGTGTTCACCGTCGCCGCGCCGTCGCGCCTGGTCTATGTAATGGGCGCCGAAGGTGAGGGCATGGATCGCGAATTCGCTACGCAGTGCGATCGCCAATTGTCGATTCCGGGGACGGGTGCGGTCGAGAGCCTCAATGTCGCTTCCGCCACGGCGGTATTTCTGGCCGCCTGGCGTAGCCGCGTCTGACTGAGGGGTTCTGACGCGATGCCTTTCAATGCGTGGCATTGAGGGGCTGGGCAACCCTTCCTTCCCTCGCACGCGGGAGAAGGAAGGGGCTCAAGTCGAGCGCATTGGACATGCGGCCGTCGTTCCAACGCATAATCAGCGCATTATCCGGCTGACTTGCTGCACGACACCTTGCCGGCATAAGGTTCGCCCCGGCTACGCTCCTGGCGCGCGTTGCTCAAGGCGTCGGCGTCAACCGGATCGCCGCGCCGCCATCTGCGGCCAGCGCCACGTTCAAGGTTCGCGTCGCGGCATCGATGCGGCGGGTGTCGATCTGCACCGCGCTGGGGCTGCCGCCGTCGGTGTACAGCGTTGCCTGCCAGTGGCCGCCGCCGAGGAATTCCAAGGGCAGGGCCAGTGTGCGTGGCTGTTCGTTGCTCATCGCGCCGATGAACCAATCGCGGCCGCTGCGGCGTGCGATGGCGATCTGTTCGCCGATCGTGCCGGACAGTACCCGGGTCTCGTCCCAGCTGGCCGGCACGTCGCGCAGGAATTGCGCCGCCGGCACATCGACATATTGGTCGGGACTGTCGGCAACCACCGCGAACGGACTGTCGTATACCACGTACATCGCCAGTTGCTGCGCGCGCGTACTCTTGACCAGCGGTGCGTCGTTGCGCCATTGGAACTGTGCCGGCGCGACGTTGCGGAATCCGCCCGGGGTGTAGTCCATCGGTCCCAGCAGCATGCGCGTGAATGGCAGCGTGAGGTTGTGTCGGGACGTGACCCGCGTACTCCATTTGTTGTACTCCGCGCCGAGTACGCCTTCCTGGGTCAGGTAGTTCGGATAGGTGCGCACCAGGCCGGTCGGATGGTAGGCGCCGTGCAAGTCAACCAGCAGTTTGTGGTCGGCCGCCTTGGCCAGCAGGCGATGATAGAAATCCACCATCTGCTGGTCGTCACGGTCCATGAAGTCGACCTTGATGCCCTTGATCCCGAGCCGCTGGTACAGCGCCAGCGCTTGATCCATGTGTGTATCCAGCGCGCGCCAATGCACCCACAGCCACAGACCCACTTCGCGCCGGCGTGCGTATTCCACCAATTGCGGCAGATCCACCGCTGGTACCGCGCGCAGGATGTCGGCGCCGACGTGGTATTGGCCGTTGCCGGTACTGCCGTAGTACCAGCCATCATCGATCAGCAGGTATTGCAGTGACAGCTGGTGCGCGTGGTCGATGTAGCGGCGCAGGGTCGCGTTGTTCATGCCGGCGTCTGGCACGTCCGGGGCCAAGCGGCCCGACCACCAGTCCCAGGCGGACTTGCCGGGTTTTATCCAGGACGTGTCGGCGATCGCCGAGGGCGGATTGAGGTTTTCGATCAGCGTCGATTCGATCAGCTTGCCTGCGGTGTCGCCCAGCAGTACGACCCGCCACGGCGTCTGGAAATCCTTGCCCTGCGCATCGTAGGCCACCGCCCACTGCGGCTGGTCCAGTCGCGGTGACAGCTTGGCATTGACGCCAAGTCCACC
>JAATFS010000496.1 GCA_015655035.1 Lysobacterales bacterium
CTCGATCAGCGCCGGCGTGATCACCGCCTGCGGCGCACCGGTGGCCAGGATCCGGCCGTCCTTCATCGCAATGATGTGGTCAGCATAGCGTGCGGCCTGGTTGAGATCGTGCAGCACCATGACCAAGCTGCGGCCGCTGTCGCGATTGAGCCGTCGGCACAGTTCAAGCAATTCGAACTGGTGGCCGATGTCCAGATAAGTGGTTGGCTCGTCTAGCAGCAGGATCGGGGTTTGCTGCGCGATCGCCATCGCCAGCCACACCCGCTGGCGCTGCCCACCGGACAGCGCATCGACCGACTGATCGGCCAGCGTATCGACGCCGGTCTGGCGCATGGCCGCATGGACGGCGCGCTGGTCGGCGTCCGACCACTGCCGCAACAAGGTCTGGTGCGGGAAACGCCCGCGCGCGACCAGGTCGGCGACGCAGATCCCCGATGGCGCTACTGGCCCCTGCGGCAACAGGCCGAGCAGGCGCGCTACCTCGCGCGTGGGATAGCTGCGGATGTCGCGGCCGTGCAGCATCACCCGCCCGGACTGTGGCTTCAGCAGCCGCGCCAGCGCGCGCAGCACGGTGGACTTGCCGCAGGCATTGGGACCGACGATCACCGTGACCTTGCCCGCCGGGATATGCACGTCCAGCCCGCAGGTCACCTGTCGCGATTCGTAGGACAGCGTGAGCTGCTCGCCGTATAGCAGCGACGCATCGGTACCTGGCTCGGTCATCGCTTCATCCACCTCGGTTGCGTCGGGTACGGGTCAATAGCCACATGAGATAGAGGCCACCGACGATGCCGGTCATGCGCCCGATCGGCAGGTTCACCCGCCACGGCAACCACTGCGCGAGAAGATCGGCGAACAACAGCAGGCACGCCGCCATACCCGCCGACGCCAGCACCGGCAATCGCCCACCGCCGCACAGTCGCACCGCCAGCTGTGGCGCCGCCAGCGCCACGAAGGCGATCGGCCCGGCGGCTCCCGTAGCCAGCGCGGCCAGCACCACGCCGCAGGCAATCGCCAGCAACCGGATGCGCTCCACGCCGATGCCCAACTGCCGGGCCAGGTCGTCGCCCATCTCGATCAATTCCAGCCGGCGCGCCATCGCCAGCACCAGCGGCAGCAACAGCAGTGTGCCGACCATCACCGGCACGGCGTGATCCCAGGTACGCGCCTCCAGCGAGCCGGCACGCCACAGGTTGGCCATCAGCGCCGTATCCAGGTCGCCCTTGACCAGCAGCAGGCCATTCAGCGCATCCAGGATCGCGCCCACGCCCACACCCACCAATACCAGCCGATACCCACCGGTGACGCCGTCACGCAATGACAGCAAGTAGACCAGTACGGCGGTGGACGACCCACCCACCACCGCCGCCAGCGCTACCGGTACCGCACCGGCGTTGAACAACACGATCTGGGCGATGGCGCCGGTCGCCGCGCCCACGGTGAAGCCGATCACGTCCGGCGAGCCAAGCGCATTGCGCGACACCGACTGGAATACCGCGCCGGAGATACCCAGCGCGGCGCCCGCGAACAGTGCGGTCAGCGCGCGCGGCAGGCGGATGTCCAGCACGATGCGCTCGACGATACCGCCCTCGCCACGACCTAGCAGCGCCTCGACCACCTGTCCCGATTCCAGCGGCATCCGCCCTACCAGCAACCCACCACAGGCCAGCATCATCGCCAGCAGCAACAGCATTGCGGCGACGATCCACGCGCGTGGATGGACCACGACCGACCAATGCGCGCGACGCCAGACATGGCGTGGGCCGACGCGGGCCGATATACGCCTCACAGAGGTGCCAGCCTGCGACGGCGCGCCAGCGCCACGAAGAATGGCCCGCCGATCAAGGCCGCCATGATGCCCACGCCGATCTCGTCCGGACGCGCGATGATCCGCCCCAGGATGTCGGCGAGCAATAGCAGGAGGGTCGCCGTCAACATCGAATACGGAATCAGCCAACGGTGCTCCGGCCCCACGATCCGGCGCGCCAGGTGCGGCGAGGCCAGCCCCAGGAAGCCGAGCGGACCGGCCGCCGCCGTGGCCGCGCCACTCAGGATCACCACCGCAAGCATCGCCAGGCTCCACACCCGGGTCGGATGGGCGCCCAGCGCGTGACCGAGCTCCTCGCCCAGCACGACCGCATCCAGCGCACGTGCGAGCACCAGCGCCAGTCCGCCCCCGAGCGCGGTTGCCACCGCGACCGGCCCCAGGACTTCCATGCCGCGCCCCTGCAACGATCCCACCGACCAATAGCGGAACTGGTCGAATACCGCATCGTCGCTGTTGATCAGCGTCACCTGGGTCAAGGCTTGCAGCACTACGGTCAGGGCCACGCCGGCCAATACCAGCCGTACCGGATCGACACCGCGGCGTGCGCCTCCCAGCAGATACACCGCGCCCCCGGCCAGCCCGGCACCGGCCAGCGCAAACCACAAGTAGCCTGCGGCATCGGTGACGCCGAAGAACGCCACTGCCACCACGATCGCCGTGGCGGCCCCGGCGTTCACGCCCAGCAGGCCGGGGTCGGCCAATGGATTGCGGGTCAGGGCCTGCATCACCGCGCCCGCCGCGCCCAGTGCGCAACCCACTACGAGCGCGATCAGCGTGCGCGGAATCCGCAGCAGCCGGACCAGCAGGTGATCGCTGTTGCCGGGGTCGAATGCATGCAGCGATTCCCAGGTCAGCGCCAGCGGAATGGTACGGCTGCCGACGCCGAGGCTGACCACCACCAGCACCGCCAGCAGCGATACACCCAGCAACAGGCCGGCGCGCCGGTGCGTACGCGACCGGACGCCGGGCACCCTAGGCATCGCCGTCAATGTCCTGGCAACGGCGCATTCGCATGCGCGGCCGCCTCGATTTCGCCGCCCACATCATTTGGCGAATTTTTCGACGATTCCATCAACGATCTCGGTCGCGCTGAAATAGTCGATGCGGAACGAATTGCGACCCAGCCCATGAACTTGCCGCGCACGCACCGATGGCAGATTGGCCAGCACCGGATCGCCAATGAACTTTCCGACGCCATCGTCATCGACGCTGAGCAGGAACGTGGTCTGCGCAGTAAGCCGGGGCAGGTTTTCGTAGGGCGCCCAGATGAAATCGTGGCGCTGGCCGGGGTTGGTCTGCCATGACGGATCCGGCTCCTCCAGGTCGAACCCAAGTGCCTCCAGCAAGCGCCCATGCGCGCTTTCGCCAGTGGCGATCGGATTGCCCATACCGGCTCCATTGAAACTGATGAGATTGGCCTTGCCTGCCGGCGGCGCGATCTTCGCCCTGGCATCTGCCAGCTGTTGGTCGAAGGCGGCAATGCGCGCGGCGGCCTGGGTTTCGTTACCGGTGGCTTTCGCCAGTTCGATGGCCAGCCCCTGCCAGGTCTGGTCGCCGTAATCGAGCACGATGGTCGGTGCGATCTTCTTCAACTCGGCCAGTTGCGGCATGGCCGAATCGTTGCCGCTGATGGCCACCACGATCAGGTCCGGCTTGACCGCGTAGGCCGCTTCCAGGTTTACGCCACCGGCCGGCCACACGTTTTCCAGCTTGCGCTGCTCGGCCACATCGGCCCATTGCGCGAAAAACTGGCGCTTGGCCGTGGAGGCACTGGCCACTACCGGTGCGTCGATCGACAGCAGCGTACCGGTGATCGCCACCGAAGTGGACAGGATGCGCTTCGGCTGCGCGGGAATGACCGTGACCGTGCCATCGGCATTGTCGAAACTGCGCCATTGCGGGGCGGCCGTTTCAACTGCCGCGACGGGTGCATCGGTGCGGTCACAGCCACACAGCAGCAGTCCCAGCATGCCCAATGCAACCCAATTCAGTCCCCGCTTCGATCTCGACATGCCCTTCCTCCGTATTGAAGCCCGGCGCTGCCTTCCTGTGATGGAAACGCTCCGGGAAATTCACAGTTCACGACCGTGGTTGGCCACTGTGGTCGGGGATGCCGGCCACGACGTGCAGTGCATACAGCAGTGACGCGCGCAACATCGGGCCATGGGTCAGCCCCGGGAATTCTCGGTAGTGCACTTCCAG
>JAATFS010000076.1 GCA_015655035.1 Lysobacterales bacterium
CCGCCGGTGAGCTCCAGCAATC
The DNA here is from genome assembly GCA_015655035.1 of Lysobacterales bacterium. Taxonomy (GTDB): domain Bacteria; phylum Pseudomonadota; class Gammaproteobacteria; order Xanthomonadales; family Xanthomonadaceae; genus JAATFS01. The sequence goes on from JAATFS010000076.1 coordinate 23, forward strand.
CGCGCTCGCGCAGACCGGCCAGGAAATCCAGGTGCGGCTGCACCACCGAGGCGTCGAAGCCGGGTTTGCGCATCGCCATCACCAGGTAGCGCACGCCGGCGCTCACAACGCGCTCCAGCGTTCGCGCAGCAGTTCCAGCCTCAAGTCGGCGGCGGCCCCCGGCGACACGCGCGCGGCCAGGCTGCCTTCCGGCGTACGCCCCTGCCCGGCCGTGTCCGCGGCGGCGGCGGCGGCCTTGTAGGCCTCGCGGAACGGCACTCCGGCCACCGCGGCTTCGACCGCCACGTCGGTGGCATACATGCCAGAGTCGATCGCCGCGCGCAGCTTGTCCTCGCGCCATTCCAGGTTGGCCAGCAGCGCCGGCAACAGTTCCAGCGCGGCCAGCCCGCGCGCGAAGCCGTGCACGATCGCGCCCTTGCTGCTCTGCAAGTCGCGGTGGTAGCCCGACGGCAGCGACAGCAGCTGCTCGATCTCGGTGCGCGCGGCGGCCACGCTGGCGTGGGTGGCGCGCATCAGTTCGATCACGTCCGGGTTGCGCTTGTTCGGCATGATCGAGCTGCCGGTGGTGTATTGCGCCGGCAGCGCGACGAAGGCGAACTCGCCGCTGGTGAACAGTGACAGATCCCAGGCGATACGGCGCAGGTCCAGGGTTGCGCCACCCAGGGCCTCGAGCGCGGCCAGCTCGAACTTGCCCCGCGACAGCTGCGCGTAGATCGGCGACACCTGCATCCGCGCGAAGCCGAGTTCAACGGTGGTGTGCTCGCGATCCAGCGGCAGGTTGACGCCATAACCGGCAGCGGTGCCGAGCGGATTGGCGTCGATCAAATTCAAGGTATCGGTGGCGCGCACGGCATTGTCGATGAAGGCCTCGGCCCAGCCGGCCCACCACATGCCCGCCGAGGACACCACGGCGCGCTGGATATGGGTATAGCCGGGCACCGGCAGGCCTTGTTCGGCCTGGGCGCGGTCGAGTGCAACCTGGGCGATGTCGCGGCTCAAGGCCGCTACCCGCGCCAGCCTGTCCTTCAACCACAGACGCGTGGCCACCAGGATCTGATCGTTGCGGCTGCGGCCGGTGTGGATCTTGCGGCCGGCATCGCCCAGGCGTTCGGTCAGGCGCGCTTCGATCGCCGAATGGCAATCCTCGTACTGCTCGTCCAGCACGAAGGCACCGCTGCGGAAATCGTCAGCCAACCGGTCCAGTTGCTCGCTCAACCCGCCCAACTCGTCCAGCGACAGGATGCCAATGTGCTGCAAGCCCTGCGCATGCGCCTTGCTGGCAGCTATGTCGTACAGGAAGAACTCGCGATCCAGGATCACATCGTCGCCAGCCAGGAAGGTCTGGATCTTGGCGTCGACGGCGACACCGGGTTTTTGCCAAAGGAGATGCGTCATCGGAACTCTCGAAAATTTCGGTTTTGTTGGGAGCGGCTTCAGTCGCGAAAGCGCGGGATCGCGGTTAGCTCATCGAAGCCCAGCGCGCGGTTGAGGTTCTGCATCGCCTGCGTCGCCGCGCCCTTGAGCAGGTTGTCCAGCGTTGCCACCACCACCACACGCTTGCCGTCCGGCGCCAGCGTGAAACCGCCGATCTGCGCGCCATGACGGCCGGCGATGCGGCTGACCCACGGCGCCTCGTCGACCACCTCGATCAATGGCTCGCCAGCGTAACGCTGCCGATACACCTGCTCGATCGCCTCGCGCTTCATCGGCTGCTGCAACCACAGGTTCACGGTCATGGTGATCCCACGGAAATGCGGCGCCACGTGCGGCATGAACTCCACCGGCACACCGAGCTGGGCGGACACCTCGCGCTCGTGCACGTGATTGGTCAGCGCATACGGCATCAGGTTGTCGCGCAGCAGCTCGGGATTGTTCTTGTCCGAGGGCGTGGTGCCTGCACCGGAATAGCCGGAAACGCCAAAGCATTGCGGCGGGCCGGCGAGCCGTTCCAGCAGCGGCGTGATCGCCAGCTGCATCGCAGTGGCGTAGCAGCCCGGATTGCTGATTCGCTTCTGTCCGGCATAGCGATCGCGGGTCAGCTCCGGCAGGCCGTAATACCAGCCCGGGTCGAACCGGTAGTCCGCCGACAGGTCCACGATGACCGTCTCCGGCTTGCTCGCATCCAGCGCCGCGACGAACGCTTCGGCCTTGCCATTGGGCAGCGCCAGGATCACCGCATCGGCGCCCTTGGCCGCGACCGCATCGGCATCCAGGTTCTCGAACCGCAGGTCGCCCTGGTAGGCCGCGTTGTGCTCGGACACGCGCTGGCCGTCGAGTTCGCGCGAAGACACGAACAGCAGTTGCAGCTGCGGATGCGCGGCGACCAACTTGATCAGCTCGGTGCCGGTATGGCCACGGGCACCGACGATGCCGAGGGTGAAGGTCTTGTCGCTCATGAATTGGCTTCCAGGCGGAATTGCAGGTGGCGTTTCACCGCCGCCCACTCCGCATCGATGATGGAGAACACCACGGTATCGCGCGGACTACCGTCGGCGTGGCGCTTGTGCTGGCGCAGCACGCCATCCTGCTTGGCCCCAAGCCGCGCCAGGGCGGTGCGCGAGGCGTGATTGAACCAACTGGTTTCGAACACCACGCTGAGGCAGCCCAGGGTCTCGAAGGCATGCCGCAGCAGCATCAGCTTGGCCTCGCTGTTGATGCCCGAACGTTGTACCTGCGGCGCATACCAGGTGTAGCCGATGCACAAGGTCGGCACGCTGGCCTCGAGCCGGTAGTAGCGGGTGCTGCCGACGATCTCTCCGGCGGCATCGCGCACCACGAACGCCAGCACCTTGCCGTCGGCCTGCGCTGCGAGCGCGGCGGCGATATAGCCCTCCACCTGTCCGGGCGCCGGCACGTTGGTGTACCACAGCCGCGACAGCGCGCCATCGCCCAGTGCCGCGCGCAGGCTCTCGGCGTGCTCGGCACGCAGTGGCTCCAGCGTCGCGTGGCGCCCGCGCAAGGTCGGCACCTCGCGCCAGGCCGCAGGCAGCAGGCTCGCGCTCATCGGCTCAGCCTAC
>JAATFS010000461.1 GCA_015655035.1 Lysobacterales bacterium
GCGTGGGTCATCACTGCCGGATGGTTGACCAGGCTCTCCACGCCGCCGAGGGACTCGGCCAGGGTGAACAGTTCGGTGCGCTCGCAGAAGCGCTTGGCGGCTTCGAAACCGCCGTTGAGCACGATCGAGACGATACCGCCGAAGCCGTGCATCTGGCGGGCGGCCAGGGCGTGCTGCGGGTGCGAGGCCAGGCCCGGGTAGATCACTTTCTCTACCGCCGGATGGGTTTCCAGCCACTGTGCCAATGCCAGGGCGTTGTCGCTATGCGCTTTCATGCGCAGCGGCAGCGTCTTCAGGCCGCGCAGGGCCAGGAAGCTGTCGAACGGGCCCTGGATTGCGCCGACCGAGTTCTGTAGGAACGCCAGTTGTTCGGCCAGTTCAGCGTTGTCGCCGACCACGGCGATACCGCCGACCATGTCGGAGTGGCCGTTGAGGTATTTGGTGGCCGAGTGCACGACGATGTCCGCGCCCAGTTCCAGCGGGCGCTGCAGCATCGGCGAGGCGAAGGTGTTGTCCACCACCACGAGCAGGCCATGCTTGCGCGCGATCGCCGCAATCGCGGCGATGTCGACGATCTTCAGCATCGGGTTGGTCGGGGTCTCGATCCACACCATTTTCGTCCTGGGCGTGATCGCGACTTCGAATGCAGCCGGGTCGGTCAGGTCGACGAAGCTGAAGTCCAGCGCGGCGGTACGCCGGCGCACGCGCTCGAACAACCGGTAGCTGCCGCCGTAGAGGTCGTCCATCGCTACGACGTGACTCCCACTATCCAGCAGCTCCATCACCGTCGAGGTGGCGGCCATGCCCGAAGCAAAGGCAAAGCCACGGCTGCCGCCTTCCAACGTCGCCACGCAGCGCTCGTAGGCAAAGCGTGTCGGGTTGTGGGTGCGCGAGTACTCGAAGCCTTGATGCTCCCCCGGGCTGGATTGCGCGTACGTCGAAGTTGCGTAGATGGGCGTCATCACCGCGCCGGTACTGGGGTCGGGCAACTGCCCGCCGTGGATTGCGAGCGTGTCAAGCGAGAGCTTGCGCTCGCTATCTTGGCCACTGGTTTTTGGGTGCGACATAGGCATGTCTTTCAAAGCGGAGAAATATAGCGAGTGGAAATATAACGACCGGTCTACGCAAAAATTCAGCGTATTCGGCTACTGCACGCGCCGGCGAAGGTAATTCAGCAGGTCGATGCGGGTGATCAGGCCGAGGAAGGCGGTGCCATCCATCACGATCGCGACCTGGCCCCGGTCGAACACGGGCAGCAACGCCTCGATCGGTGACTTGACGTCCAGCCGATCGAGCTTGCTGACCATCGCCGTGGACACGGGGTCGCGGAAGCGGGCTTCGTCACCGTAGACATGGAGCAGTACGTCGCTTTCGTCGACGATGCCGACCAGGTCGCTACCATCCATCACTGGCAGCTGCGATACATCGTAGAGCTTCATGCGCTGGTAGGCCGTGACCAGCAGGTCGTTCGGACCGACCACCACGGTGTCGCGCTGGCTGTAGGGGCGCAGGATGAGGTCGCGCAGGTCGCCGTACTGCTGCCGCTCCAGGAAGCCGTTGTCCAGCATCCAGTAGTCGTTGTACATCTTCGACAGGTACTTGTTGCCGGTATCGGGCACCAGCACCAGGACGCGCTTGGGTTCGGTCTGCTCCTGGCAGTACTTCAATGCCGCCGCCAGCAGGGTGCCGGTCGAGGATCCGCCAAGAATGCCTTCCTTGGACAGCAGTTCGCGCGCGGTATGGAAGCTCTCGGCGTCACTGATGGCGTATGCCTTCTTGACCCGGGTGAAGTCGGAGATAGGCGGCAGGAAGTCCTCGCCGATCCCCTCTACCAGCCAGCTTCCGGATTTTTCGTTGAGCGTGCCTTCGTTGACGTATTCGGCAAGGATCGAGCCGACCGGATCGGCCAGCACCAGCTCGGTCTGCGGCGATGCGGTGGCAAACGCGCGCGACAGGCCGGTCAGGGTGCCGGAGCTGCCGCAACCCAAGACGATGGCGTCGAGCTTGCCGCTCATCTGCCGAAGGATCTCAGGCCCAGTGCCGAACTCATGCGCAGCGGGATTGTCCGGGTTGCCAAACTGGTTGATGAAGTAGCCGCCCGGGGTGTCCTGGGCGATCTGCGCCGCCAGGTCCTGGTAGTACTCTGGATGGCCCTTGGCGACATCCGAGCGGGTCAACACGACCTCGGCGCCGAGCGCCTTGAGGTTGAAGATCTTTTCCCGGCTCATCTTGTCCGGCACCACCAGGATGAGGCGATACCCCTTCTGCTGGGCGACCAGCGCCAGGCCCAGTCCGGTATTGCCGGCGGTGCCCTCCACCAGGGTGGCGCCCGGCTTGAGATCGCCGCGCTTTTCTGCCGCCTCGATCATCGACAGCCCGATTCGATCCTTGATCGAACCACCCGGGTTGGCGTTTTCCAGCTTGAGGTAGAGCTCGCAGACGCCGGTGTCGAGCCGGTTCGACTTGACGATCGGGGTTTCGCCGATCAACTCGAGAACGGAGGAGTGGATTGCCATAGAGATGTCGGGCTTGTCGGCTGGCAGGACCGCGCATTATCCGACGAAACGCGACACAAAAGGCACCCAATGCGTTCAGGTTCCCACCATGCGGATTGCCTTTCCCAGAAAAGGCGACGCGGGCGGTGGCAAGCCGACGAGGAGGCCGCCACCGCCCGCGACGGTGAACTATCTATCCAGTACGCGAGGAAGGATCAATGTGCCCGCTGGGCGTACAGACGGGTCAATTTTTCCTTGGCGTGCAGCTTTTCCCGCTTCATCTGGCCGAGCGTGACGTCATCGATAGGAAGCACTCCGAGCTCGGCATCCATGCATTTCTTGTCCAGCAGCTTGTGGCGCTGGTACAGCTGCTTGAATTCAGGATCTGCCTTGATCAACGCATCGATCTCGGTCTGTGGTTGCCCTTCGAACATGGCGTTACCTCCTTCACTGAAAACCAGAACGCCCCGGCCGAGGACGGCACGGGGCGCTACTGTGGGGGGATGAGGCAATGACATCGGCGGGCAGCAACGGCAAACGGGCAATCCGGCCAAAGGATCCAACCACATCGCACCTTGGTTCGCGCCACTGCTTCACCGGCCTGGCCTCCGTACTTCCAGGCGACGGGACGCCCCCTGGAAATTCGACCCTACGCCCCTGCCAAGCTTCCAGCAATAGCGCACCGCACACTTTTAGCAGCCGCTGCATCCCCCGTGGCGCGAGTTAACCACCCCATCACCAAAAATAAAGAAAATACTTACAAAACAATAAGTTTCATCAGGGCAGGATAACCACTTCGGCCGATTTCGACTTGGCCGAACCCTTCCCACCACTGACCTGAATACGGTTGGCGGCCACCCCACCCGCGACCAAGGCGTCGCGTAACGTCTCGGCCCGCTTCTTGGCGCCCCCGGTATCGGCGGCATAGCCGATGATATTGACCCGCCCCTTCTTGCCGATCTGCAGGTACTCGGCCAGCGCCTTGGCCTGACCGGCCGCCGCTGGCGACAGCGCCGCCTTGCCACCGGCATAGGCATCGCCGCCGAGGGTGAATATCTCGCCGCGGGATTCGAAGCGCGACGCCGGCAGCTTGGCGCCCGCCATCAGTTCGGCCTCCTCCCGCGCGAGTTGCACGGCTTTCTGCTGCGCCGCGTTGAGTTTGGCGGTCTGCTTACCGGCGACACTGGTCAAGGCCAGCTCCGCATCCTGGCGCGCCAGGGCCTCCTGCTCGGCTGACTGGCGCAGGCGCTCGGATTCTTCGGCCTGGATCTGCGACTGTACGCGCAGCCGTTCGGCCTCCTGGCGTGCACGCGCCGCCTCACGCCGACTAGCCTCGATCAGCAAGTCGCTGCGGCTGGAATCCACCTGCTCCAGCTCGCGCCGCGCCAACGCCGTCCGAGCGCTGAGCTCGGCAATCTCAACTCGCCGATCGGCCAGGAAGCGCATTTCCTCGCGGTCGCGCCGCTTGGCTTCCGCCAGCGCAGCGATCGCCTGCTGCGCCTGCAAGCGCTCATAGCGGGCGAGATCGGCGGTTTGCGGATTGTTCTGCAATGCCGCCACGCGCCGGTTGAATGCGTCGATCTCCGGGTCGTCCTTGGCCATCGCCAGCACTGGCAGCACGGCCAATCCCATCACCATCAGGCAACGAAGCTTCATCAGTTGCCCTCCCCGGTGCTGAGGCTGTTCTGCAACTGCGCCACTTCGGCCTTGCGCTGCTGCAACTGCGCGGCAGTCACCGCTTGCTCGCTGCGGGCGCGAGCCAGGTCGGCATCGGCGGCCGCGCGCAGAGCGATCTGCGGCACCTGCTTGCGCTGGCCGCGGTCCAGCGCGGCCTGTTGCGCCCGCATCAGCTCCTGCCTGGCCAGATTGACCAGATCGGGAGCGTATTGGTCTGCATCGGCCTGGGTGGCGCGCTGCACCGCCTGTTCGGCGGCCACCAACTCCGGGGCCACCTGCGCCAGGGCCGGGACGGAAAACGCGAATGCGCAGGCGATCACACACAGGGACCGTCGTATTGGTGCGGAGCTGACCATCATTAAGTAAGCCGTGGCGAGGGAGTGGGACGCGACCATTGTCGGAAGCCTTTGGCGCGCTTGCAACGGGATGCTACCCATTGTTGGGCCATCATTGCGGATGAAAGCGATCGATCGCCCCGACGGATTGCCGGGCGAAAGGCATGGACACCGGCCCCAGCGCCGCCCTTCCAGAAACACTTTTGTGCAACGCGCCAAAATCGAGTAGACTCGCCCGGTCTGCAAGCGGCCGTCCGTTTCCCTTTGGGATCGCCGGCGAGGTCAGGATCGATGATCCGCTCGCCCGCCCCACCCGACGCCTTTCGCGATGCATACCGGTCCGCGCCACCAGGCGCGAGTCGCCAATATTCTCGCAGCGCGGTTCACGGGAACGCTCCGAGTAAGCCATCTGTGCCATCTGTACGGCTCGTTCGCGGGTCGGCGGCGGCGCTTTATCCGGAGTCTTCCAAGATGTCGTTTGAATCCCTGGGCCTTGCGCCCTTCCTGCTGCGTGCGCTTGCCGAGCAGGGCTATGAAACCCCCACTCCGATCCAGGAGCAGGCCATCCCGCTGGTACTGGCCGGCCACGACCTGCTGGCTGGCGCGCAGACCGGTACCGGCAAGACCGCCGCGTTCGGCCTGCCGTTGCTGCAGCACCTGGGCACCTCGCCGCAGCCGGTCAACGGCCCGCGCAAGCCGCGCGCGCTGATCCTGACCCCGACCCGCGAACTGGCCACCCAGGTGCATGACAGCCTGCGCGGCTACAGCAAGTACCTGCGCATCCCCAGCACGGTGATCTACGGCGGCGTCGGCATGGGCAACCAGCTCGATGCGCTGCGTCGTGGCGTCGACCTGCTGATCGCCTGCCCGGGCCGCCTGATCGACCATATCGAACGCCGCAGCGTGGACCTGTCCGGCATCGAGGTGCTGATCCTGGACGAGGCCGACCGCATGCTCGACATGGGCTTCCTGCCGTCGATCAAGCGCATCCTCGCCAAGCTGCCGCGCCAGAACCGCCAGACCCTGCTGTTCTCGGCGACGTTCGAGGAAAACATCAAGCAGTTGGCGCTGGAGTTCATGCGCGATCCGATGCAGGTGCAGGTGACGCCGAGCAACACCGTGGCCGAGACCATCACCCACCGCGTGCATCCGGTCGACGGTACCCGCAAGCGCGAGCTGCTTCTGCACCTGCTGGCGCAGGACAGCCGCGAGCAGACCCTGGTGTTCGCCAAGACCAAGCACGGCAGCGACAAGCTGGCTTTGTACCTGGAGAAGTCCGGGATCAAGACCGCAGCGATCCATGGCAACAAGAGCCAGGGCCAGCGCCTGCGCGCACTGAGCGACTTCAAGGCCGGCCGCGTGACCGTGCTGGTGGCTACCGATATTGCCGCGCGCGGCATCGACATCGACCAACTGCCGAAGGTCATCAACTATGACCTGCCGATGGTCGCCGAAGACTACGTGCACCGCATCGGCCGTACCGGCCGCAACGGCGCGACCGGCGAAGCGATCTCGCTGGTGGCGCAGGACGAAGCCAAGCTGCTGCGCGCGATCGTGCGCATGCTCAACCGCGACATGGACATCCGCGATGTGCCCGGCTTCGAGCCGCAGACGCCGATCCGCTGGGGCAACAGCGCCCCCGGCAAGGCCGAGCAGCCCGGTGGCCAGCGTCCGCCGCGCAAGGGCCATACCCGCCGTCCGCATAGCGAAGCCCCGCGCCACGCGCATGCCGGCCCGAAGTCCGCCGCTGCGCCGCAGCCGGGCGGACGCCGTCAGGGCCAGGGCCAGGGACGTCGCCAGGGTGGCGGCGGCCAGGCCGGCCAAGGCCAGCGCCCTACCGGCAGTCGCTGAGTAGCCGTGCCGTGACCGCAGGGCGGTCACGTTAGATAGCGAAGAAGCCGCCTTTCCAGGGCGGCTTTTTCGTTGATCAGCCCGGTTCGATCAGCGTGGTATTGCGATCGATGGCCTCGCGGTAGGCATCCAGCACGGTCGCGGTCTGGCCGATATAGCGGCGCAGGTCGTCCCAGCGGCGGTCCTCCAGTGCCTCGCGGATGCCGGGCAGGGTCTTCACCTCGTAGCCGGTCGCCAAGCCCGGCGCATAGATCAGATTTCGGTACCACGGCCGCCCTGGCAGCCCGGTCTGGACCAGCAGGGTCTGGTCGATCCGTTGCAACGACGTGTTGAGTTTGTCGCGGACGTCGCCGCTCAGGCCTGCGCCATGTGCAACCAGGGCCTCGTCATAGCGTTTGGCGCTGGCCTGCAAGCGTGCGATTGCCTGATCCAGCGGCGCGAAGTCGATCACCGGCACTGCTGGCTTGGCCACAGGCGCAAGCAACGGGCGATTCGGATTGCTGACCGCCGGGTAGGCCCCGGCAGCCAGCAGTTCGTCCTGGTTGCGCGCACTCTCGCGATCGGCATCGGCTTGCTGCTTGATTTCCTGCGCGTACCCGGCCACGGCATCGGCATCGGCAAAGTCACCGAAACGCTGCGGCAACACCGGCGCATTGGCTACCCGCAGGACGGTGCGGCCGACCGTCTGCGACAACAACGGCAGATAACTGAAATCCGGATCGACGAAGCGGGCAAAGTAATCGTAGGAGTCGTACAGCGAATGGTAGACACCGCTGCTACCGCCCTGCCCCCCATAGCCCAGGTCCAGCGTCGCCAGTCCCAGGTGTTGCAGGAACGGACTGTAGTCGCTGCCCGATCCCAACGCCTTTAGCGGCACGTCGCCACCGGCTGCCAGTTTTTTGGCCACGTCCTTCTGTGCAGGCTTGGCGGCCGGCGCCAACGCATCGATGCGCGCACGCGCACGTTGGCGTTCGAGCACGCTGACACCGCTGTCGGGATCGCGCAGGTCGGCCGCCACGCCGTTGATCAGGCGCTGCAGTGCATGGCTGCCACCGGCATTGAGAAACCCACGGCCGTTGCCATCGGTGTTCACGTAAAGCACCGCCTTGCGCCGCAGTTCGTCGGCATGCTGCTCAGCCCATTCGGTGGACCCCAGCAATCCGGCTTCTTCGCCGTCCCAGCTGGCGTACACCAGGGTGCGCCTGGGGCGCTGCCCCTGACGCGCCAGCTCGCCGATCGCCTTGGCCTCGGCCAGCAATGCAGTGGTGCCCGAGAGCGGGTCGGCCGCGCCGAATACCCAGCCGTCGCGATGATTGCCGCGTATCACCCACTGCTCCGGGTAATCGCTGCCACGCAGTGTTGCAATCACGTTGTAGAGGGTCTGACTGCCCCAATCGGCCTCGACCTTGAGATGCACCCGCGCACTGCCATCGCCGCCGATGCGGTAGGTGATCGGCAACGCGCCGCGCCAGTCCTCCGGCGCCACCGGCCCGCGCAATGCAGCCAGCAACGGCTGTGCATCGCCCCAACTGATCGGCAAGGTCGGGATTTTCAGCACGCTGCCGGCCTGTTCCAGCTTCAGCCGCTTGGCACCGGCAGTGGCACCCACGCCTGGCGTCAGCGGATCGCCCGGGTAGAGCGCGAAGTTGGCCACCGAGCCACGCTGCACACTCCATTGATTGCGCGCAGGACCATCCGGGTAGGGCAGATCCTGGAAATAGCCGTCGTCGCGCGGGTCGGAATAGATGATCGCGCCGATTGCGCCGTGCTCCTGTGCCAGCCGTGGCTTGAGACCGCGCCAGCCCTTGCCGTAGCGGGCGATGACGATCTTGCCGCGCACGTCCACCCCGTTGCGTGCCAGCGCTTCATAGTCCTCGGCGATGCCGTAGTTGACGTAAACCAGGTCCGCAGTGACATCGCCATCCCCGCCGTAGATGACGTACGGCGGCAGTACGCCCTCGGTCTGCGACGACGTACTGTCGCCCGGCAAAGGCGGCTCTTTCAGCCGGGCGAGGTAAGGCTTGGCGCCAAGCAATTCCAGGCGCGACGTTTTCGGCGAAGGCCACAGCACCTCGAACTGCTCGATGCGCGTCTCCCAGCCGAAGGAACGCAGCCGCGCCTCCAGGTCGCGGGCATTGGCCAGGTTGTGCGGCGAACCCACATGATTGGGGCCGGATGACCACTGCTTCAGCCATCCACGGTAGTCGGCCTCTTTCAACGCGGTATCGAAACGCGCCTCCAGCGCACGCTGCGCTTCGGCGGCAGCGGGATCGTAGCCCGGCAGCGATACCGGCTGCGCGGCAGCGGTTTGGGTGGCAAGCAACAGCGCGAGCAGCCAGGTGTGTTGCGGGAAATTCATCTGTAGCTCCTGCGTCGACCACGAAGTCAGCGATGCGCGGTGGAGGCGAAGCATCCACATCGGGATGCGGATGCCGCTCGTGCCGCTCCGTAAAACGCGGGCGCTCCGACACCGGAACGCCGCCCTCAGAACCGATAATCGAATCCGACGGTGAAGTAACGCCCACGCAGATCGTACTGAGTGAAATCGTACGGGGCGCGGATGCCCGGGAAGGAGGCATCGATCGGCGGCTCTTCGTCGGCCAGGTTCTCGATCTTGGCATAGACGGTGAGCTTGTCGATCCCGCTATAGCCCAGGTACAGATCGAACTGGTCGTAATGGTCCACCCGCGACTGCACCGCGCTCGCAGCAGTGCTGGCCTTCTGGTCGTAGCCGCCAGTGTAGAACCAGGTCAGTGCCGCGCTGAAGTCGCGCAGGTTCCAGTCCAGCGTCGTGGTGGCCTTGTTGCGTGGCAGCGACGGTCCCAGGTTGCTGCCGGCATAGTCTTCCAGCGGGCCGCCCACCACGGTCGGGCGGCGATAGTCACGCACGTGGGTGTAGTTGCTGGTGAGGCCGAAATCGCCGGCCGCCGCAGTGCGCCAGCGCTGGCGCAGCTCGATGTCGAACCCGGACGTGCTCAGCTCGCTCAGGTTCTGGTAGCGGTTGTAGACGGCCACCAGCTTGCCGCGCGCATCGCGGATCACGTCGGCCGGCACGTTGTTCTGCACCACCGTGGCGCTGTTGGCGGTACCGATCAGGTTCTCCAGTTCGATCTTGTACCAGTCCACGCTCAGGCTGGTGTCCGCCCAGGGCGACAGCACGAAACCAACGTTGTAGCTGCGCGTGCGTTCCGGATCCAGGTCGGAGTTGCCGACCGTGAAAAACGTGGGGTTCTGCCGCGAACCCGGCACATCCGGGTCGTAGGGATCGACCACCGAACCGTAGGAGATGTTGGTACTGGCGGCATTCTCCGACAGCGAGGGTGCGCGGAAACCGCGCGATACCGCCGCGCGCACCAGCACCGCGTCCCATGGCTGCCAGCGCAGGCTGGCCTTGGGCGAAAACGCGTTGCCGAAATCGCTGTAGTGGTCGCCACGTCCGGCCAATTGCAATTCCAGCGAAGACAGCAGCGGTATGTTGAACTCGGCGTACAACGCCGACACCTTGCGCTCGCCATCCACCTCGGCAATGGCTGGACGAATCTGCAGGCCGGCGTCTATCTGCCACGGATTGCGCGAGACCAGTTCCTCCTGCCGCCACTCCGCGCCGGCGGCGAAACCGACGCGGCCGGCCGGCAGCTCGAACAACTGTCCGGACACCTTGGCGTCCACGCCATGCAGGGTCGAACGCGCCGGCCGCAGCGTACTCAGGTTGATCGCATCGATCACCGATCGCGGCGTGGCGGCCGGATCGAGCAGGTTGTAGCTCCCGCCGGCCAACGCATCGGCCAGCGCCCAGCGATTGGCGAACCCGGCCACGACTTTCTCGTGTTCGACGCTACGCGCGCTGAACCCAGCCACTTCCCAATCCCAACGCTCGCTCGATCCACGTACGCCGCCGAGGAAGCGGTAGGACTGCGAACGATTGATCTTCACCGATTGGCCGAGGTTGAAGAAGGTGTATTCAATCGGTACGTCCACGCCATAAGGGTTGTACGGACTGGAGGCAGGCAGCAGGTTGGAGACCGATTCGGCGAGCCCGGTATCTGCATTCAGTGCGAAGCGCCCGCCCTCCAGCGTGAAGTACGGACTGGAGCCGAAGATCGAAACGCCCTTGATTTCGCTGTAGAGCGCCTCGCCGAAGGCTTCGACGTTGTCGCCAAGACGGAACGTGCCGTTGGCGTAGGCCTGGTAGCGCTTGGTCGACGGAATCAAGGTCGTGGACGGCGCCTGATTGAAGCCGCAGGTATCTCCGGCCAGGCCATCGATCGGCGCACTCGCGGTCAGTACCGTGCCCTCCGGGCACCGGCCGGCGGCATCGAGCATCGGCACCGAACGACCATCGACCAGGAAGCGCGCGCCCTTGGCCGACCAGCCGTTCCAGCGTCCGCCGGGCAGGCTGTCGTAGATGCCCGAGCGGGTCAGCGCGCGCTGATCCTGATCGAGCCGATCACGGTTGTACGCATCCAGGCTGAAGAGCACGTTGTAGCCATCGTTTTCCAGATCGCCGATGCCGCCGACGAACTTGGCGCGCTGGGTATCCAATCCCCCCTGGTCGGAGGTGCCGCCGCTGACCCCGAGCTCGGCGCCCTGGAAATCCTGCCGGGTGATGATGTTGACCACCCCGGCCACCGCGTCCGAACCGTACACCGCCGAGGCGCCATCCTTGAGCACCTCGATGCGCTCCACCGCCGCCAGCGGCAGCGCATTGAGGTTGACGAAGGTGTCGCCCAGGCCATTGGCCGGGAAGCCGTAGTTGGCCAGGCGCCGGCCGTTGAGCAGCACCAGTGTGTTTTTTTGCGACAGCCCGCGCAGGCCGATGCCGGCCGAGCCGGACGCCCAACCGCTGTTGCTGGTCTCGTTGGTGGCGTTGCCGGTGTTGGCCGAGATCGAACGCAGGGCATCGGCGACGGTCAGCTTGCCCGACTGCTCCAACTGCTGCCGGGCGATCACCTGGACCGGATTTGGCCCCTCGCTATCGCTGCGCTTGATGTTTGAGCCGGTCACGCTGACGGTGGCCAGGGTCTTGCTGGATTCCGGCGCGGCGCCCTGCTCGGCCTGAGCGATCGGGGCCAGTGCCGACGCGAGGGCCAGCGACAACAGGTGAGACGTGTAGCGCATCACTTCGAACATCCTTGGAAATAAGGACGCCAGTGAGCCATGCAGCCGGGTTTAACGAAAATTACATGTATGCATACGGTTATGACGATATGCGTCATTGCGTGTCGCACCAAGACATACGTCCGTACCGACGCACCGCTTCGACCATGACAGGCGCCCCGGCTTGCGAGAAGTCCGGCGCCGCACGGCCTCGGCATTTACAATCGGCACATGGACATCTTCAAGATTTTTACCCTGGAGGCCGCGCACCGGCTGCCCAACGTCCCCCCGGGGCACAAGTGCTCGCGCCTACACGGGCATTCGTTCCGGATCGAACTGCAAGTCAGCGGCGAGCCCGGAGCCGAGAGTGGCTGGGTGATGGACTTCGGCGACGTCAAGGCGGCATTCAAGCCGATCTACGACCAGCTCGATCACCATTACCTCAACGACATCGAAGGGTTGGAAAACCCGACCAGCGAACGTCTGGCGGTATGGATATGGGAACGACTCAAGCCGGCCCTGCCCGCCCTGAGCGAAATCGTGGTCCATGAGACCTGCACCTCGGGTTGCCGCTATCGCGGCTGAGCCGGTGTCAGGCGCCATGAACCGCTGCGCGCGACTGCCGAATTGACTGAATTGCAAGGAATTTTTAATTCAGTCAGAAAATTTTCGGAAAAACTGTTGCATCGCAGCGAGAACGCGCTATGCTGCGACGCAACAAACGGTAACGGCACCCCTAGGGGTCACGATGTCGGCTCAGTTCGAAAACGGCTTCAGCGGCTATACCCACGAGTTCGCCACCACGGCGGCTCGGGCCAACCGGATGGCGCTGGAAACCGCAGAAAGCGCCTTCGGCCTGCACTTGAAGACGCTCGAACGAAACGTCAACGCGACCACGGACTTCTGGGGTCAGTTTGCTCAGGCAAGTGATCTGGCCTCCTACCAGACGCTATGGCCGAAGGGACTGCAGCTTGCCCGCGACAACCTGGAACGACTGGCTTCGGCCGGGCAGGAAGTCGTCGGTTTGAGCCTGAAGACCTCCGACGCCATCGGCCAGCTCGCCAAGCACCAGTTCGAAGCGGTGACCACCCAGGTCCAGGCTTCGATGGCGAAGGCAGGCAAGGGCCACCGCAGCAAATAGGTACACCGACAATTTAGCAGTCTTTGCATGGGTCCCTCCCCCCATGCAATCCGGCCCGACAGATCCCTCCCTCTGTCGGGCTTTTTTATTTCCGGCTTCGCTGCTGATGCATGTCGGCGTTTTCGAAATCGACCGTGGTCCCATGTACCCGTGGGCGACGCCGGTCAAAGGCAATCAACAACGCTATCGCCTCAAGCGAACCGGCGGGATAAAGCGGCATCGCTGCCCTGGTCTCCGAAGCAGCGCAATGCGCTGCTAGACTTTGCATATGTTCGCAACCTCCACGCTCACCGGCAGCAAGCCGGAACAGTACACCCAGTTGCTGGCCCAGGCCCGGGCGCTGGTCCACGGCGAGCCCGACCGGATCGCCAACGCCGCCAATCTGTCGGCACTGATCTTCCATGCGCTGCCGGCGCTGAATTGGGCCGGCTTCTATTTCTATGATGGCCGCGAGCTGGTGGTCGGTCCGTTCCAGGGCCTGCCGGCGTGCGTGCGCATTCCGCTGCACAAGGGTGTATGCGGGGCGGCGGCAAGCACCCGGCAGACCCAGCGCATTGCCGATGTCGATGCGTTTCCCGGGCATATCGCCTGCGACTCGGCGTCGCGTTCGGAAGTGGTGGTCCCGCTGGTAAAGGATGGCACGCTGATCGGTGTGCTCGACCTCGACAGCCCGGAACTGGCACGCTTCGACGCAGACGACCAACAGGGACTGGAAGCCATCGCACAGGTGTTCGTCGGCGCGCTGGCGTGAGCGCCGAGCGGCTGCGCAATATCGGGCCCAAGAGTGCGGCCTGGCTGCGCCAGGTCGGCTTGAGATCGCAACAGGACCTGCATGCTGCCGGCGCAGTCGGCGCTTTCCTGAAGGTGCGCCGCGCCGGCTTCAAGCCCAGCCTCAACCTGCTGTATTCGCTGGAAGGTGCGCTGGTCGGTTGTCACTGGCAACAGATCCCCGAAGCAAGGCGCCAGCAATTGCAGGCCGAATACGCGGCGGCGGCCGCCAACCTGCCGCCGCCGCGTGGCCACGTGATCGCGGCGCCGGTCTACTCGAGCCAACCAGACACCGATGACGAGGCCGTCGCTTTACCGACCACCGGGCGCGACGAAATCTAAGCACGCCGGACGCTAGGACGCGGTACCGGCAATCGGGATCACCATCGGGGTTCCGGTCACCGGGTCGGGCACGACCATCGCCCGCAGTCCGAACGCGGCCTCGATCAGCGCCGGCGTGATCACCGCCTGCGGCGCACCGGTGGCC
>JAATFS010000179.1 GCA_015655035.1 Lysobacterales bacterium
GCGGGTGCTGGCGGCGGCCTGTGCGTCTTCACCGTTGAGCGCCGGTTTGGTCAGCTCCAGGAACCAGTCGCAGAAGTCGTTCCAGGCGAATTCGTACAGCGCCTGCGCCAGTAGGTCGAAGCGATAGGCGGCGAACTGGGTTTGGGCTTCTGCGCTGACCTTGGCCAGGCGCGCGAGGATCCACTTCTCGGCATCGGTGACGGGCGTGTGCTGTTGCGTAGCGGCGTCCGCAGGGTTCGCCATCCCGGCGCGTGGCGACGCGTTCGTCATCGCCGCGGCCTCGGAATCCTCGGGGCGCGTGTTCATCAGCACGAAACGGCTGGCGTTCCACAGCTTGTTGCAGAAATTCTTGTAGCCCTCGGCGCGGCTCAGGTCGAACTTGATGTCGCGGCCGTGGGTGGCGAGTGCGGCGATGGTGAAGCGCAGTGCGTCGGCACCATGGGCGATGATGCCGTCCGGGAATTCGCGGCGCGTGGACTTTTCGATCTTCTCGGCCATGCGTGGCTGCATCAGCCCGGTGGTGCGCTTGGCCACCAGTTCCTCGATCGAGATGCCGTCGATGATGTCCAGCGGATCGAGCACGTTGCCCTTGGACTTGGACATCTTCTGCCCGTCCTTGTCGCGGATCAGGCCGGTCATGTAGATGTCGCGGAACGGAATCCGGCCGGTGAAACTGTCGGTGGCCATGATCATGCGCGCCACCCAGAAGAAGATGATGTCGAAGCCGGTCACCAGGACGTCGCTGGGCAGGTAGCGCTCGAAGCCGCGTTCGTCCATCGCCTGCGCGTCCGGCCAGCCCAGCGTGGAGAAGGGCCACAGTTGCGAGGAGAACCAGGTTTCCAGCACGTCGCTGGCCTGGGTGAGCGCGAGTTCGGCGCCGATGCCTGCCTTGGCCCGGGCCTCGCTCTCGTCGCGGCCCACGTAGACATTGCCATCGGCGTCGAACCATGCCGGGATACGATGGCCCCACCACAGCTGGCGGCTGATGCACCAGTCCTGGATGTTCTCCATCCAATGGCGGTAGGTGTTGATCCAGTTCGGCGGGACGAACTGGATCGAACCGTTCTCGACCAGCTCCAGGCCGCGCTTGGCGAGCGCATCCATCTTCACGAACCACTGTTCGGTGAGGTAGGGCTCGATCACCTGGCCGGTGCGGTCGCCGCGAGGCACCTGCAACTTGTGCGGCTTGGTCTCGACCAGCAGGCCAAGCTCTTCCAGTTCCGCCAGTACCGCCTTGCGCGCGTCGTAGCGGTCCAGGCCGCGAAAGCGCTCCGGTGCGTTGTCGTTGATCGCCGCGTCCGGGGTGAACAGGTTGATCATCGGCAGGTTGTGGCGCAGGCCGACCTGGTAGTCGTTGAAGTCATGCGCCGGGGTGACCTTGACCACGCCGGTACCGAATTCACGGTCCACGTAGTCGTCGGCGATCACCGGGATCTGGCGGTCGGTCAGCGGCAGGCTCACCTGCTTGCCGATCAAGTGGGCGTAGCGCTCGTCTTGCGGATGCACCATCACGGCGGTGTCGCCGAGCAGGGTTTCCGGGCGGGTGGTGGCGACCACCAGGTCGCCGCCGCCATCGGCGAGCGGGTAGCGGATCGACCACATGAAGCCGTCTTCTTCGACGTTTTCGACTTCGATGTCGGAGATCGCGGTCTTCAGCACCGGGTCCCAGTTGACCAGGCGCTGGCCGCGATAGATCAGGCCCTGTTCGTACCAGCGCACGAAGGCCTCGACCACTGCCTTGGACGGCTGCGGGTCCATGGTGAAGGTGCTGCGCGACCAGTCGGCCGATGTGCCCAGGCGGCGCATCTGCCGCTCGATGGTGTCGCCGGACTGTTGTTTCCACTCCCAGACCTTGGCGATGAATCCGTCGCGGCCCAGCGAATCGCGGGTCTCGCCCTTGCCCTCGATGGCGAGGTTGCGGCTGACCACCATTTCGGTGGCGATGCCGGCATGGTCGGTGCCGACCTGCCACAGCGTGTCGTAGCCACGCATGCGGTGGTAGCGCACCAGTGCGTCCATCAGCGTCTGCTGGAAGGCGTGGCCCATGTGCAGGGTGCCGGTGACATTGGGGGGCGGCAGCAGCACGGTGTACGGCTTGCCCGTGCCCGACGGCTTGAAGTGGCCGGCGGCTTCCCAGTACGCGTACAGGCGCGATTCGAAGGAGCGGGGGTCGTAGCTGGAGGCGAGGGTGGTCATAGGACAAATAGGGTCAGAGTGGCGTTTCGCCACGTGGTTTCGTGCGGGGGGAGAGAAGTCCGGGGCGCAACTCCACTCTGACCCCATGCTTCACATGTCGTACTTGGTGACGTCCAGGCCCTGGGCCTTGTACTGCTTCCAGCGTTCGCGCAGGGGATCGCGCGCCGCCGGGTCGGCGGGCACGACTTCCAGTACGCGGTCGCAGGCACCCAGGTAGGCGGCGTCGCGCAGGTTGATCACCAGTGGCCGCGACGGTGCGTCGAAGTCGGGCTGGGCGATCAGTACCGGGGTGAGTTCGTCCTCGTCGTCGGTGCCGGCGATCTGGTGCGGGATGTAGGCCTCGTCGTCGAACGACCACAGCAGGTCGTCCAGCGCCTCGGCCTGTTCGGCATCACGCGCGAGGATCAGGGTCGACAGGTTGGCGTCGTAGGCCTTGCGGGCGAGCTCGCAGACCAGGCGCAGCGGTTCGTTGAGAAAACGCGGCTTGGCGATCAGGTAGAAGTCGGCGCGGGGCATCAGGACATCGATTCGTTGAGGGAGATTCGGGAAGGGCCACAGCAGGTCATGGCCGTCACCAGACAGCGGCGGACGGCGGGATGCACGCGCTGTTCACGCATCCCGAATCTCCACGTCGAATCACGCCGCGCTGCTGCCAGCGCGGTCCAGCAGCCATTGCGTGAGCAGGCCGACCGGGCGGCCGGTGGCCATGCCGCGCTTGCCCTCGCCGCTGGCGACACCTGCGATGTCCAGGTGCGCCCAGCGCTGGTTCTCGGTGAAGCGCGACAGGAAGCAGCCGGCGGTGATGGCGCCGCCCCAGCGTCCGCCGATGTTGTAGACGTCGGCGAAGGTCGAATCCAGCAGGCCCTGGTATTCGTCCCACAGCGGCAGGCGCCAGGCGCGGTCGAAGACCTGCTCACCGGCGGCCAGCAACTCGTTGGCCAGATCGTCGTGCTTGCTCATCAGGCCGGCGGTCTGGTGGCCGAGCGCGACCATGCATGCGCCGGTCAGGGTGGCCACGTCGATCAGGGCCTCGGGGTTGAAGCGTTCGGCGTAGGTCAGCGCGTCGCACAGGATCAGGCGGCCTTCGGCGTCGGTGTTGCCGACCTCGATGGTCTTGCCGGACATGCTGGTGATCACGTCGGAGGGGCGATAGGCATTGCCGTCGATGGCGTTCTCCACCGCCGGCACCACCACCACCAGATTGACCGGCAGCTTGGCGCCGACCGTGGCGACGAAGGTGCCGATGACGTTGGCGCCGCCGCACATGTCGTACTTCATTTCCTCGATGCCACCCTGGGTCTTCAGGTTGACGCCGCCGGTATCGAAGGTGATGCCCTTGCCGACCAGCACGTACGGGCGGGCATCGCCGCCACCGTTCCACTTCAGCACGATCAGGCGCGGGCGGTTTGCCGAGCCACGGGCGACCGCCAGCAGCGAGCCCATGCCCAGCGTTTCCATCTGCTGCTCGTCGAGGATGTCGGCTTCGGCGCCCGGGTGTGCGGCGGCAAACGCCACCGAGGTCTCGGCCAGGTAGGCCGGGGTGCAGACGTTCGGCGGCAGGTTCCCCAGTTCGCGAGCGTGCTCGACCCCGGCAGCGATGGCGATGCCCTGCGCCAGCGCCTGTTCGTCCTGGCCGCTGATCGCCAGCTGGGTCAGGCCTTCATGCTCGGCCTTCTTGGTGCCCAGGGTGGCGGTGTAGCGGTAGGCGGCGTGGTTGCCGGCGATCACCGCCTGGCGCAGGTTCCAGGCCGGATCGCGGCCTTTCACTGTCAGCTCCGACAGCGTGAACAGCGCCTGTCCCACCGGCCCGGTCTTCAGCGCACGCACCGCGTCGCCGACCGCCTTCAGATACTGCGGCACGGCGAACTTGGCCGGCTCGCCCAGTCCCAGTACCAGCACGCGGGGGGCCGCCACCCCTGGCAGGTCGTGCACAACGATGCTGCTGCCGCTCTTTCCGGTCACGTCGCCACGCGCGAGCAGCGCGCTGATCCGGCCCTGGCTGGCGCTGTCCAGCGCCTGTGCAGCGGGCGAAAGCGACTTGTCGGCAAAGGCGCCGACCACGATGCAGCCGACGTCTGCGCTTGCCGGCGCGTCTTGGTTCAGGGTGAATTGCAGGGCCATTGATCAGATTCCTTTGCCGTTCCGTACAATCGCGGACTGTTACGCCAGCCTGGAATAGGCTGACGATGCCGCGACCGAATCCGAGAGTTTACCAAGCCCCTACCTATGATGCCGAAGCTCGACCGATACCTCCTCAGCGACTTCATCCAGAGCTTCTTGGCCACCTTGATCGTGTTGCTGGTAGTGAGTGTGGGCGGTGTGCTGGTCGATATCCTGGGCAATATCGCCGATGGCCGCATTCCTGCGCGGCTGTTGTTGTCGCAGCTGGGCCTGCAATTCGTGGCCTACTTGCCGCTGATCCTGCCGCTGGCGCTGATGCTGGGCCTGCTGCTGGCGCTGGGGCGGCTCTATCGCGATTCGGAGATGGCCGTGATCACCTCGATCGGGATCGGCCCGCGGCGGTTGCTGCGTCCGATCCTGGCGTTGGTGGTGCCGGTGGTGGTGCTGATCGGGGTCTGTTCGCTGTGGCTGGGCCCCTGGGCCAGCCGCGCCGGCGAGACGATGCTGGAGGAGGCCAACCGCAGCGTCGTGATGGCGGGGCTGGAGGCTGGCCGTTTCACCCCGCTGTCCGGTGGCGGGGTGGTCTATCTGTCCACGGTCTCGCCGGACGGTACCGAGCTGGGCAAGGTGTTCATGCAGCGGCAGCAGGGCGACCGGCTCGACGTGGTAACCGCCCAGCGCGGCGAAATGTTCTTCGAGGGCAAGGCCAATCGCTATCTGCGGCTGCACGAGGGTTACCGGAGCGAAGGCCCGGCCGCCGGCGACAGCCTGGACTACCGCTTGATGAAATATGCCCAGAGCGAAATAGCGCTGCCCGATCGCGCCAGGGTCCATGACGACAACGACCCGGAAGTGATGTCGACCGTCCAGTTGATCGGCGATGAGCGTCCGCTCGCCAAGGCCCAGCTGCATTCGCGCCTGGCGCCGCCGTTGATGGCGCTGGCGTTCGCGCTGATGACCTTGCCGCTGTCGCGCAGTTCGCCGAGGCAGCAGCGCTACGGCCGGCTGATGCTGGCCTTCCTGGCCTATATGGTCGGCACCATGTTGATGTTCAACGGCGTGCAGTGGATCGCCAACGGCACGATGCCGGCGGCACTGGGCTTGTGGTGGCTGACCTTGCCGCTACTGGCGCTGGCGATCTGGATGTACGCCCGCGACGGACGGCTGTCGCGGCCACGGAGGCCGGCATGAACACGTTTCGCCTGCGCCCGCGTCTGCACGACCTCTACATCGCGCGTAGCGTGCTGGGGACGGTGCTGCTGAGCTGGGGAGTGCTGGTGGGGCTGGACCTGATGATCGCCTTGTCCGGCGAGATCAAGGATGTAGGCACCGGCAGCTACAGTTTTGGCCACGCGGTGGCCTATGTCCTTTATTCAGTGCCACGGCGTGCCTACACCCTGTTCCCCACCTCTGCGGTGATCGGTGCACTGATGGGCCTGGGTCAGCTGGCTGCCACCTCGGAATTGACCGCGATGCGCGCGCTGGGCGTGTCGCGCAAGCGGGTGGGCGTGGCGGTGGCGGCGACGGTGGCCGTGCTGACCTTGTTGATGGTGATCAGCGGCGAGACCCTCGGTCCGTGGAGCCAGAGCCAGGCCGATAGCCTCAGGAACAACGCGCGCTACCAGAGCAATATGTCGATGGCGCGCTACTCCGGGCTATGGGCGCGTGAAGGCGAGATCTTTCTGAATGCCCAGAGCGGTGAAGAGAAGCTGCTGGACAACGGCAAGACCGCACTGGAGTTGCATGACGTGCGGTTGTACCAATTGACCGAGGACGGGCGACTGCAGACGCTGACCTACGCGGCAGTGGCCGAGCACCGTGACAACGGCTGGATGCTGCGCCAGGTCAGGCGCGACCACTTTGGCGAGCGTTCGGTGCAGCGCGAGAAGATCGAGCAGTTGCCGTGGGAATCCAAGCTGGACCCTGCCGCGTTGGCGGCGGGCCTGACCCGGCCACGCAACCTCAGTGCCCACGCGCTGGAGCAAGGTATCGAGTACCGGCGCCGCAACGGGCTGGACGCGCGCGATTACGAAGACCAGTACTGGAGCCGGTGGTTCTACCCGATCAACGTGCTGGCACTGTGCCTGGCCGCGATCCCGTTCTCGTTCGGCTCGCTGCGCAGTGGCGGCATGGGCAAGCGGCTGTTCCTGGGCATCCTGTTCGCGCTCGGGTTCTGGCTGTTGCAGCTGTTTTTCGGGCGCATGGCCGGCGCACTCAAGTTCGACTACCGCATCGCCTATGCATTGCCGCCGATCGTGATGCTGTCGGTATCGGCCTGGTTATTCCGGCGGCGCAGCAGCTGAAGCGGTGCGTCGTGGCGCTGAGTCAACGCGGCTGGGGCGCACGCCGGTCCAGCCGCGTGCCGCTGGCGCGGTCGTGCCAGGTCAGGCGTTCGCGGTCGATCAGTGCCCACCAAAAACCCAGGCCGGCCGCCAGCAGCGACAGGTTGCCGACCAGATAGCGCAGCCACAGTGCGCGCCAGCTGGGCGGCGCATCGGTATCGCCGCGCAGTTGCAGCCGCCACGGGCGCATGCCGAGAGTCTGTCCACCGTTGCGCCAGCTGACGGTTGCATACACGCCGGTCGCGGCCCAGCAGCACAGCCATAGCAACCACTGCAGCAGGCTGAAGGGGGCGATGTTGTCGCGCGGCGCATGGCCTTCGAGGCTGTAGCCGAGAGTGAACAGCGCCGAGATCGCCAGCCACAAAGCCAGGACCGGCAAGGCGTCGTAGAACATCGCCAGGCCGCGCCATGGCAGCAGGGCGCGCGGTGGCATCGGGGCAGGCGATGGAAGGCTCATCGCGTGAGCATACCTACCCGGCCGCCGGTCGCGCAGCCGGGGCTGCGCAGTAGAGCTTTACTCATCCCATCCGGCGCGACACGCTCTAAGCTGTAGCAATGCCTGCCACCACGCCCGCCGAACGACGCACACTCGCGGTCCAGCTGCCGCCATTGCGTGACACCGACGCCACCGTGATCCAGCGCTTCCTCTACCGGATCTGGGCCGAGCAGGGACTGGCCCGGCAGACCCTGGACAGCTATCGCCGCGACCTGGAAGGACTGGCGCGCTGGCGCAATGGCGCCCATGGCGGGCTGGCCGGTGCCGACCGCGCGGGCCTGTTCGATTACCTGGCCTGGCGTGCCCGCGAACGCTATTCGCCGCGCAGCAATGCGCGGCTGTTGTCGTCGTTGCGCGCCTTCTATGGCCATCTGCTGGCCAGCGGCGACCGGGCCGAGGACCCGACCGCACTGCTGGACCCGCCACGGCTGCCGCGTTCGTTGCCCAAGGCGCTCAGCGAGAGCCAGATCGAGGCGTTGCTGGCGGCGCCCGCGATCGATGCGCCGCTGGGGCTGCGCGACCGCGCCATGCTCGAGCTGATGTATGCAGCGGGCCTGCGTGTGAGCGAATTGGTGAACCTGCCGGCCAATGCGGTGAACCTGCGCCAGGGCGTGTTGCGCGTGACCGGCAAGGGCAGCAAGGAGCGGCTGGTGCCACTGGGCGAGGAATCGCAGCATTGGCTGCAACGCTATCTGGACGAGGCCAGGCTGGTGCTGGCGGCGAACCAGGCGGTACCGGCGATGGCGGGGGGCGACGTGCCGCTGTTCATTGATGCGCAGCGCCAGCCATTGAGTCGCCAGCAGTTCTGGGGACTGGTGAAGCGCTATGCAGCGGTGGCCGGGGTGGATCCGGGCAAGGTCAGTCCGCATGGCCTGCGCCACAGCTTTGCCACCCACCTGCTCAATCACGGCGCCGATCTGCGCGCGTTGCAGATGCTGCTGGGGCACAGCTCGCTGTCGACCACGCAGATCTACACCCTGGTGGCGCGCCAGCATCTGCAAGCCTTGCATGCCAAGCATCACCCGCGAGGTTGAATCCATGCCCCGGTGCCTTCGCTGCGCTTCATCCGGCCTGTGCGAGAATTCAGCCATCTCAGTCTGCCTGGATGTGTGAATGTATCGTCTTGCCATCGCCGCGCTGCTGGGCGCGATCAGCCTTTCCGCCTGTGCGCAGCCGTCGCAGCCGCCCGCCGGCAGCGCCAGGGCCGCCACACCTGCCGGTGGCAACGTGGACCAGCGCGTCAAGACCGCGTTGAATACGCTCGATCCGAACTTCAAGCCGGACTACATCGGCGCGGCGCCGTTCCCGGGGTTCCGCGAGGTGGTGGTCGGGGGGCAGGTGCTGTACGTCAGCGATGATGGCCGCTACCTGATCCAGGCACAGCCGTTCGATATCCAGAACAAGCAGTTCGCCGCCAGTGAGGGTCTGCTGGCCTACCGCCGCAAGCAGCTGGAGACGATCCCCAAGGCGGACCGCATCGTGTTCGCGCCGGCCAATCCGAAGTACACCGTCAGCGTGTTCACCGATGTCGAATGCGGGTACTGCCGCAAGTTGCACAGCGAGATCGCTGAGCTCAACAAGCAGGGCATCGCGGTCGAATACCTGGCATTCCCGCGCATGGGCCTGGGCAGCCAGGACCACAAGGACATGATCTCGGTGTGGTGCTCGGCCGACCGCAAGCAGGCGTTGACTGCGGCCAAGTCCGGCAAGCCGGTGGCCGGCAAGGATTGCAAGAACCCCGTGAGCATGGAGTACGACCTGGGCCAGCGCCTGGGCGTGAACGGTACCCCGGCGATCTTTGCCGCCGACGGCACCCAGCTCGGTGGCTACCTGCCACCGGCGCAATTGCGCCAGGCGCTGGACAAGCACGCAGCGACCACCGCTGGCGGTAGCCGGTAAGACAAGCGGCGCCCGGCTCGGCGTTCGCTGCGGTCTGCGCGCCCGGCCTGCTGGGAGGGCGCCTGCTGGCGCGCAAGGCACCAGGCCTTGTTGGGCCGTGAGGCCGGGTGGTGCACGCTACTGCAGCCGCCTGCCACGCCCTCCAACTGGGCGAGGGCGACGCTTCCTGGTTATCACGGTAGCCGGTGCCGGGACCTCGGGCAGGACGAGCTCCGCCCGAATCGCGGCGCTGCCGCTACAATAGTCGGCCGTTTCCTCCCACGGTTCCCGGACATGATCGTCCTCGAGGGCGCTCCCGCCCTTTCGCCGTTCCGCCGCGCTCGGCTCGAAACCCGCCTCCAGTCCGTCGTTCCCGCATTGCGCATCAGCGGCGCCTGGCACATCTACTTCATCCAGTCCGATGCCGGGCAGCAGCCGGAACCGGCGACGTTGCGCCGGATACTGCAAGTCGAGGGCGAGCCAGCCGCGCGCGCCGAGGGCGCCCAGTCGCGCTATGTGGTGCCTCGGTTGGGGACGTTGTCGCCCTGGTCGAGCAAGGCCACCGAATTGCTGCGTGGCGCCGGCCAGCCGGTCAAGCGGGTGGAGCGCGGTACCCGCCTCGATCTGCAGGGCTGGCCGCAGGATGCCGCGTTGCAGGCTGCGCTGGCCAAACTATTGCACGACCCGATGACGCAGTCGCTGCTGGAGTCGGCCGAAGCGGCGCAAGCGCTGTTCGGCGCGCCGGAACGGAGGGCGCTGGAACAGATCGGCCTGGCCGAGCTGGAAAGCGCCAATACGCGGCTGGGCCTGGCACTGGCGCAGGACGAAATCGACTATCTGCGCGAGCGCTACACCGAGTTGGGCCGCGACCCGACCGATGTCGAGCTGATGATGTTCGCGCAGGCCAACTCCGAGCACTGCCGGCACAAGATCTTCAATGCCAGCTGGAGCATCGATGGCCGCGAGCAGGACCGCTCGTTGTTCAAGATGATCAAGCACACCCACCAGCAGACGCCGCAGCATACGTTGAGCGCATACAGCGACAACGCTGCGGTGGTGGCGGGATATCCGGCCGCGCGTTACCGCCCGGACCCGGCCACCGGCCAGTACCGCAGTGAAGCGGTGGCGCCGTCGGCGTTCTGCATCAAGGTCGAGACCCACAATCACCCGACCGCAATCGCGCCATTCCCCGGTGCGGCCACCGGGGCCGGCGGCGAGATCCGCGACGAGGGCGCCACCGGTCGTGGCGGCAAGCCCAAGGCCGGGCTGACCGGGTTCTCGGTTTCGCATCTGCGCATCCCCACGCTGCCGCAGCCGTGGGAAGCGCCGCGCGCGCTGAACCCGCGAATGGCGCCGGCACTGGAGATCATGCTGGACGGCCCGCTCGGCGGTGCCGCGTTCAACAACGAGTTCGGCCGGCCCAACCTGCTGGGCTACTTCCGCAGCTTCGAGCTGTCTGAGGGCAGCGCGGCGGATGGAAGTACGCTGACCCGCGCCTACGATAAGCCGATCATGCTGGCCGGCGGCCTGGGCGCGATCGATCGCATCCAGGTGGAGAAGAAGACCCTGCAGCCGGGCGATGCGGTGATCGTGCTCGGTGGCCCGGCGATGCTGATCGGCCTGGGCGGCGGCGCGGCCAGTTCGGTGGCCTCCGGCGACAGCGCCGAGGACCTGGATTTCGCCAGTGTGCAGCGTGAAAACCCGGAAATGGAGCGCCGTTGCCAGGAGGTCATCGACCGCTGCGTGGCGCTGGGCACGGACAATCCGATCCGCTGGTTCCACGACGTCGGCGCGGGTGGTTTGTCCAACGCGATTCCGGAGTTGCTGCACGACTCGGGCGTAGGTGGCGTGATCGACCTGGGCCGGGTGCCCAGCGACGATCCGTCGCTGTCGCCGCTGGAGCTGTGGTGCAACGAGTCGCAGGAGCGCTACGTGCTCGGCGTGCCGCAGGCGCGGTTGAGCGAGTTCGCCGCCATCTGCGCACGCGAGCGCTGTCCGTTCGCGGCGGTGGGCGTGGCCACGGCCGAGGAGCGGTTGGTGGTGGGCTACGGCGTCCTCGGCGCCGCTGGCGGGAACGCGGGAGCAGGACTGGAGCAGGGCGATTCGGCCATGGATGCTCGCGCGCCTGCCTCCGAGCCCACCTCGCTCCCGATCGACCTGCCAATGGACGTGCTGTTCGGCAAGGCGCCGAAGATGCATCGCGATACCGCGCATCCTGCGCCGCCGCGCTGGCCGGTGCTGGACACCGCGGCACTGGATCTGCATCAGGCGGGCTTGCGCGTGTTGGCGCATCCGGCGGTAGCGTCGAAGAGTTTCCTGGTGACGATCGGCGACCGCAGCGTTGGCGGGCTGACCGCACGCGAGCAGATGATCGGTCCGTGGCAACTGCCGCTGGCCGATTGCGCGATCACGCTGTCCGGCTTCGACACCTTTGCCGGTGAAGCGATGTCGATCGGCGAACGTGCGCCGTTGGCGCTGCTGGATGCAGCCGCATCGGCGCGGATGGCGGTGGGCGAGGCGATCACCAATCTGTGCGCGGCCCCGGTGCAGGCGCTGGAGTCGATCAAGCTCTCGGCCAACTGGATGGCGGCAGCTGGCCATAACGGCGAGGACGCATTGCTGTACGACGCGGTCAAGGCCGTGGGCATGGAACTGTGCCCGGCGCTGGAGCTGAGCATTCCAGTTGGCAAGGATTCGCTGTCGATGCAGGCGCAGTGGCAGGTGGCCGACGAAGCCGCATCCCCGGATCGGGTCAACCACAAGAGCGTCTCGCCGGTCTCGCTGGTCATCACTGCGTTCGCGCCGGTCGACGATGCGCGCACTCAGCTGACGCCGCTGCTGGCGCGTGAAGAGGACAGCGAGCTGTGGCTGATCGACCTCGGCGGCGACAAGCAACGCCTCGGCGGTTCGGTGCTGGCGCAGGTGCATGCCGGCGATGAGGTGCTGCCGGCGTTCGGCGGCGAGTCTCCCGATCTGGACGATCCGGAACGGCTGCGCAATTTCTTCCAGCTGATGCACGACGCACGTGCTTCCGGACTGGTGCTGGCCTATCACGACCGCAGCGACGGCGGTGCGTTCGCCGCACTGTGCGAGATGGCATTTGCCGCGCACATGGGCCTGGATATTGGCCTGGAGGGGTGGGGCGACGATGCCTTCCGCAGCCTGTTCAACGAGGAACTGGGCGCGGTGGTGCAGGTGGCCGGCGAAGATCGTGCCGCGTTTGCCGATCTAGTCGAGCGGCATGCGTTGACCGAGTATGCACAGCGGATTGCCCGGCCCACGCAAAGCGCCAAGATACGCGTCAGTGCCGGGGGCAGCACCTTGGTGGAATGGCGTTGGGACGAGTTGTTCGATGCCTGGTGGTCGGTGACCCACGCGATGCAGAAGCTGCGCGACAACCCCGATAGTGCCGATCAGGAGCGCGCGATCGCGCGCGACTTCGCGGCGCCCGGGCTGAAGCCCCGCCTGGGTTTCGACGCCAACGAGGATGTCGCCGCGCCGTTCATCGCCAGCGGCGTGCGGCCGAAGATCGCGATCCTGCGCGAGCAGGGCGTCAACGGTCAGATCGAGATGGCCAACGTGTTCGAGCGCGCAGGCTTCAGCAGCCACGACGTGCACATGAGCGACCTGATCGCCGGGCGCGTCCGGTTGCAGGATTTCACCGGACTGGCGGCCTGCGGCGGCTTCAGCTATGGCGATGTGCTGGGAGCGGGCCGGGGCTGGGCTACGTCGATCCTGGAGCGCGCCGAGCTGCGGGAGGCGTTCGCGCAGTTCTTCGCACGGCCGGATACCTTTGCTCTGGGAGTGTGCAACGGCTGCCAGATGCTGAGCCAGCTCAAGGACATCATCCCCGGGGCCGAGCGCTGGCCGCGTTTCCTGCGTAATCGCAGCGAGCAGTTCGAGGCCCGCACGGCGTTGCTGGAGGTGGTGGAGTCGCCATCGATCTTCCTGCGTGGGATGGCTGGTTCGCGCATCCCGGTGGCAGTGGCGCATGGTGAAGGCCGTGCCGAGTTCGGCAGCGCTGCCGATCAGGCCGGCGCGCAGGTGGCGCTGCGCTATGTCGATGGCGACGGCAACGTCGCCACGCACTATCCGCTCAATCCCAATGGCTCGCCGGAGGGCATTACCGGGCTGACCACGGCGGACGGACGCGTGACCATCCTGATGCCGCACCCGGAACGTACGCCGCGTACGCTCAATCTCAGCTGGGCGCCGCCCGCAGGCCACCGGCCTGGCTGGGGTGACGATTCGCCGTGGTTGCGGATGTTCCGCAACGCACGCGTCTGGTGCGGCTGAGCGCACGCGCTTCCCTCACCACACAGCGTTCTCAAGAGCCCGTCGGCGTCATGCCGGCGGGCTTTTTTCATGTTAGAGGGGCCCTCTACATGACGGTCTTCGTCATCGCCGACACAATCGGCACTGTCAACGAATGGCATCGAAAACTTAACTAATTTCACAAAAATAGTGATGTTCATCAAAATTATTCCGGTATTTCGTCAATAACTTGACGCTAGGTTTCGCTACTGTTAAGACTTGCAGCCCGTCACATAGTCCGCCTTCGTTCATTTTTTGACGCGTTATGCCGGTGTGTGGCGTTGATGCCATGGGAATCCCGGTCGGCCGTGTTGGGCGATGTGTGATCACCAAATAACCGCCCGTCCCCCCTCAGGAGCAGCACGTCGATGAATCGGATTTATCGCAAGGTCTGGAGCAAGTCGTTGGGTAAGTGGACCGTGGCCTCGGAGTTGGCCACCGGGGACAGCGCGGGTACGAGCGCCGGCTCGCGTATCGATCGCCGTCGTGGGGGGGCGCTGTCTGCCGCTGTGGCGCTGGTCCTTGGCGGCATGGGCGGGCTGGGGACAAGTGCGGCTCACGCGCAGTCGGTTGCCGCGGCGACCCAGGACACGTACTTCCAGGCCAGCGGCGGTTCCGACAGCGATGCCGGTGCCTATGTCGAAGGCGATTACGCGGTGGCCGCAGGCGAAGGTGCCAATGCGATTGGCAACGCGACAACTGCGCTCGGCAGCGGCGCCACCACGTTGGCCGACAACGCCACCGCGGTGGGTAGCAACGCGCTGGCCAGTGGCCAGAACAGCGCGGCCTTCGGCCATGCGGCGCAGGCCACCGGTCCCGGTAGCGTGGCCGTCGGCGGTGTCGCGGTAGATGAAAACGGAGAGGCCTTGATCACCGCCGGTGGCGTGGCGGTGGACACCGGCGCCACCAGTTCCGGCATCGGCGGCACCGCGGTCGGTGGCAGCGCTGAAGCGTCCGGGTTTGCCGCGTCGTCCTACGGCGTCGGCGCCAGCGCGGCCGGCGCGCAGGCGTCGGCCTTGGGCGCGGTGGCCACTGCCAGCGGCGATTACGCCACGGCGGTCGGTACCGAGACCGTCGCCAGCGGCACCAGCAGCGTGGCGCTGGGCGGGCCAGCCGACC
Organism: Lysobacterales bacterium; assembly: GCA_015655035.1. GTDB lineage: Bacteria > Pseudomonadota > Gammaproteobacteria > Xanthomonadales > Xanthomonadaceae > JAATFS01. The sequence goes on from JAATFS010000179.1 coordinate 14,467, forward strand.
TGATTCCGGGGCTTGGCTGGTTCGTGCAAACCCAGGCCAGTGGCGAAGCAGCGGTGGCGCTGGGCGCCGGGGCGGTCGCTTCGGGCGACTACGCCACCGCTGCCGGAACACTCACCGCTGCCGAAGGGGTGGAGGCCACCGCGCTGGGCTACTTTGCCTATGCACCCGGCGCGGGTGCCAGCGCGCTGGGCGCTGAGTCCTGGGCGTCGGGCGAGCTGAGCACCGCGCTGGGCTTCTACAGCACCGCGCTGGGCGCAAACAGCGTGGCGTTGGGCGCCAATTCAATAGCGGCCCGCGCTAACACCGTCTCGGTTGGCGATAGCGGCGCCGAACGTCAGATCACCAACGTTGCCGCCGGTACCGAAGGCACCGACGCAGTGAACCTGGACCAGCTGAACCCCGTGGCAGAGGTTGCCGGCACCACCGCCCGCCTTTACACCGGCACCGGCGAAGGGACGGCCCTGGCCGAGGGCGAGGACGGGGTGGCCGCCGGTTCCAATGCGACCGCCGCTGGTGACTACGCCACCGCGCTGGGATCGAGCAGCTATGCGCAAGGCCAGGGCGCCACGGCGATTGGCAGCGGTGCGGTGGCGGTGGCGGACGATGCCACCGCCACCGGCTTCAACAGTGTCGCCAGCGGCGACAGCGCCGTGGCTGCCGGTGCCGGCGCGCAGGCCAGTGGCCAGTACGCCACGGCGGTCGGTGCACAGAGCGTGGCGGCCGGCACCAGCGGCGCGGCGTTCGGCTTCGGTGCCGAGGCCGGCGCGAACTACGCCACCGCGCTGGGCGGCTATGCCACCGCTTCCGGTTTCAACAGCACGGCAGTGGGCAATTTCAGTGCGGCGTCCGGCGCCAACAGCGTGGCCTTGGGCGGCGATGCGCAGGCTTCGGGTGGCTATAGCACGGCGACCGGCCAAGGCAGTCTGGCTTCAGGCAGCAACAGTGTGGCCGTTGGCGGCGCGTTGTTCGGGCTGCTGCCGACCGAGGCGTCGGGCGACTATTCGACTGCGGTGGGTGGCGGTGCGTGGGCCTCGGGTGTCAACAGCACCGCGCTCGGCAACGCGGCCGAATCCAGTGGCGTCAATTCAGTCGCGTTGGGCGCGGATTCGATCGCCGCGCGCGACAACACCGTATCGGTGGGCAGTGCCGGCAACGAACGCCAGATCACCCAGGTCGCCGCGGGTACCGAGGGCACCGACGCAGTGAACGTCGACCAGCTTGACGCGGTGGCCGAAGTGGCCGAAGGCACTGCCCAGCGGTTCGTCGCCAGCGGCGAGGGAACGGCTATTGTCGAAGGCGTCGATGCGACCGCGGCTGGTTCCAATGCGACCGCCGCCGGTGACTATGCCACTGCGCTGGGATCGAGCAGCTATGCGCAAGGCCAGGGCGCCTCGGCGATCGGCAGCGGCGCGGTGGCGGTGGCGGACGATGCCACCGCGATCGGCTTCAACAGTGTTGCCAGCGGCGACAGCGCCGTGGCTGCCGGTGCCGGCGCGCAGGCCAGCGGCCAGTACGCCACGGCGGTCGGTGCGCAGAGCGTGGCGGCCGGTACCAGCGGCGCGGCGTTCGGCTTCGGCGCCGAGGCTGGCGCGAATTACGCCACCGCGCTGGGTGGTTATGCCGCCGCTTCCGGCTTCAACAGCACGGCAGTGGGCAATTTCAGTGCTGCGTCCGGCAGTGGCAGTGTGGCCGTTGGCGGCGATGCGCAGGCTTCGGGTGGCTACAGCACCGCGACCGGCCAAGGCAGTCTGGCTTCAGGTAGCAACAGTGTGGCCGTTGGCGGCGCGTTGTTCGGGCTGTTGCCGACCGAGGCGTCGGGCGACTATTCGACTGCGGTAGGTGGCGGTGCGTGGGCCTCGGGTGTCAACAGCACCGCGCTCGGCAACGCGGCCGAATCCAGTGGCGTCAATTCCGTTGCGCTAGGGGCCGACTCGATCGCCGCGCGCGACAACACCGTATCAGTGGGCAGTGCCGGCAACGAACGCCAGATCACCCAGGTCGCCGCCGGCACCGAGGGCACCGACGCGGTGAATGTGGCGCAGTTGCAGGCCGTGGCTGAAGTCGCCGGCAATACCAGCAAGTATTTCCAGGCCAGCGGCAGTGACGACAGCGATGCGGGTGCCTGGGTCGAGGGCGAAAATGCGCTGGCGGCTGGCGAGGCTGCCAATGCGCTGGCCGATGGCGCCACTGCGCTGGGTAGCGGCGCCCAGGCGTTGGCCGAGAATGCATCGGCGGTGGGTCTGAATGCACTTGCCGGCGGTAGCGGTGCCGCCGCGCTGGGCAGCAATGCGCAGGCATTGGCTGAGAACAGCAGTGCACTGGGGACGAACGCGCTGGCGGCTGATATCGGCGCCACCGCGACCGGTGCCGGCGCGCAGGCCACATCGACCTACAGTACTGCGACCGGCAGCGAGGCGGTGGCGTCGGACAACCAGGCCACCGCTACCGGTTTCCGTAGCGCCGCCTCCGCCGTCGGTGCGACCGCACTGGGCGGCTACAGCGAATCCAGCGGGGTGTTGTCCTCGGCACTGGGCTATGGCGCGGTGGCGTCCAGCGACTACTCC
>JAATFS010000030.1 GCA_015655035.1 Lysobacterales bacterium
CTCCGGGAAATTCACAGTTCACGACCGTGGTTGGCCACTGTGGTCGGGGATGCCGGCCACGACGTGCAGTGCATACAGCAGTGACGCGCGCAACATCGGGCCATGGGTCAGCCCCGGGAATTCTCGGTAGTGCACTTCCAGGCCCGGCACCTGATCCAGGCGCTCGGCCAGGCGTACGGCCGAATCCGGCGGCACGCAGGTCACGCACTTCATGTGCGCGGCCACGCGGGGATTGCGCATGTCGCGGCCGGAGTAATCGGGATTGCGCTCTCCGCCGCCCAGCATCAGCAGCACGCGCGCGCAGCGGCCGGTATCGCTGGCGATGAAGCGCTGCTCCGGCTCGCCCAGCAGGAAGCCTTCGTGCCACCACAACGACGGGCTGGCCGCTGCATAGGTCTGGAACGCGCGGTGGCGGGTGTACAGCGCATGCAGCGTGAACAGGCCACCGAACGAATGCCCCCATAGCGTCTGCCGCCGTGGGTCGATCGGAGCGCGCCGCGCCACCTGCGGGCGGATCTCGCTCTCCAGGACGTCCAGGAAGGCGTCTGCTCCGCCGCCGACGCTGGTCAGCGCTTTGCCGTCGTCGCGCTCGCTGGCCACGGGTGTGTAGTCACGTGTGCGCGCTGCAGTATCGACGCGCTTCTGGTTATCGTAGCCGACGAACACCAGCACCTGTGGCTGATGGGCGGCGAGTTCGTCCAGCAGCGCATCGTCGAATTCCGCCAGCGCGGCGTTGCCATCGAGCATCCAGAACACCGGGAAGCCGCCCGGCGGCGGCGCATCCCTGGGGATACCGAGATTGACCCGCCAGCGACGCATGCCATCGGGGCTGGACACGACGAAGCGCTCGAAGCGGTATTGCGCCGCGCTGCGCTCAGCCACTGTCGGACCGATTTCGCGCTCGGGATCGCGCCGCTGCGCCGCTGCCGGCGGCGCCGCCAGCAGCGCAAGCACGCACAAGCATGGCAGGGACAATCGGCCTCTGCTCCGATTCGCTCGCACCTGCCGTTGCCTCACTGCCATGCCCTGCTCAGAACCCGACGTTCAGGCTGACCCAGTAGGCCCGCCCGGGTTCGTTGTAGGTGGCCGCGCCGGCACCGCTGCTATTGGCCTCGCGGAACAGGCGCTTGTCGGCGAGATTGTTGACGCCGCCGCCGAAGCTGATCTTGCGGGTGATGCGATAGCGCGCGCTCACGCCCCAGATGTTGTAGGCGCCACGCTCACCGAGCGCGTCGTCGCTCTTGGCGTCGTTGTTGCGATCGAGGGTGGCCGGTTCCTGCTTGCCGTAGAACGTACCGGTCAGCAGCAGCGACAAATGCTCGGTCGCCTGCCAGTCGAGCGAGGTATTGACGGTGTACTTCGGAATCACCGACAGCGGCTGATCGGTGGTCTTGTTCTTGTTCTCGATCATGTAGGTCAGGTTGGTGTCCCATTGCAGCACGCTGCCGCGCTCGCCCAGCAACGGCACCTTGATGTTGCCTTCCACGCCCTGCACCACCGCCTTGGGAGCGTTTTCCCACAGGAACACGCGGCCAGTCCCGTTGCTGGTCAGGCCAACCTGGTCGTAACCGGCGACGATCTTGTCGTTGTAATCGTTGTGGAAGTAGGTCAGCGACGCGTGATAGCCGCTTTGCGGTGCCCACTCGATGCCGATTTCCTTGTTGATGCTGGTCTCCGGATCGAGGTCGGCGTTACCCAGGATGTAGCAGCCCGAGCCCAGGCTCTGGTAGTTGTCCGGGCAACCGTTCCCACGGGTGTAGTAAAGGTAGTTCGGGTTGGATTGATACAGGTTGGGCGCCTTGAACGCCCGCGCTATGCCGCCTTTGAGGATCCAGTCTTCGGCGAGCTTGTACTGGGCATTTAGGCTGGGGCTGAAGTTGTTGCCGAACTGGCTGTGGTGGTCGAAGCGCAGCCCCGGCGTCAGCGTCAGCTTGTCGGTGAGGTAGATATTGTCTTCGACGAAGACCGCGCTCAGCTTGGCGTCGGCCTTGCCGTTGCGGTTGCCGGTATCCACGCCATCGATGCTGCCGCTGGTGCTGGCCACCGACTGCGACATCGAGTACGGGTCGTCCAGGCGGCTGTCGCGATGCTCGAAACCCACCGTCCAGACATTCTCGATGCGGCCCAGGGTCGAGGGGAGGTTCACTTCGCCATCGAATACGTAGTTCTCCAGCTGCGAAGTGGACTTGGTCAGCGAGCTTGAGATGCTGCCCTCCGGGCCGCCGGCCAGCCCCTCGTCGTAACGGGTGTTGTCGGTTCCCTCGTAGGACAGACTGAGTCGCGAGGTACCGAAGTCCCACTTGCCGCGGTGGGTGATCCCGGCGGTACGACGGAGCATGGTGTTGGTCTCGGCGCCCGCGTTCGCCAGTGCCGCCAGGTCGGCGGCGGCCGAATGCGTGCCGGTCTCGCTGACCGCGCGATCGCCGGCATAGATATTGCCCTGGCGGCTGAATCCGGCTTCCAGTTCGACTACCTGGTTTTCACTGGCATCCCAGCGCAACAGGCCGTTGATATCCTTGTTACGCACACCCTCGCGCCCGGCCGGCGATAGCGCCGTGGGGCTGCTCGCATACGCGCGATTCAACTCGAGCGAGTCGGCGTCGGTGCGGTTGAGATTGCCGAAGACTCGGAACGACCAGTCGCGTGCCAACGGCCCGCTGAGGTTGAAGCCGGCGCGCTGGCTGCCGCCTTCGTCGCTGTGCTCGGGGACCAGCCCATACACCGTCATGGCGCCGCTCAACTCGCCGGTCGGCTTCTTGGTGATGATGTTGACCACACCACCGGACGCGCCGGAACCATAGCGGGCGGCCGCCGGGCCGCGCAACACCTCGATGCGTTCGATCGCCTCGGCCGGCACCCAGTTGGTGTCGCCGCGGGTGTTGCGTTCACCACTGACGCCCATGCGGATCGAATCGCGCGAACCGACCGGCTTGCCGTCCACCAGCACCAGGGTGTTCTCCGGGCCCATGCCACGCAGGTCGATCTGGCGATTGTTGCCGTATTGGCCGGAGGCGCTGTTACCGGTGAGGTTGACGCCGGGCATGCTGCGCAGCAGCTCGGAAATGTCGTTGGCCGGCGGGCGGCGCTCGATATCTTCGGCGGTGATTACCGAGGTACCCAGCGCCTGCTTGGCGATCTGCGCGGCGGTGACGTGCAGGGTATCGAGCGTCTGCGGCTCGTTTTCCTGGGCGAGCGCGGTGCCGGCGACGGCACTGGAGGCCCATAGCAATGCCAGTACCAGCGGGCGGCGGGGCAACAAGGGAGAACGCTGCGGATGCACAGGCATCGGCGACCGGAACGAAACAGACATGGCAAACCTCGCGACAGAGTGATTGACACCTCTGGCGCCGGCTTGAGGTGGAACGTGGCAACGCCGAAATACGATGCAGACCAACTAAAACTGTGACGAGATCCGCAGGATTACGATTAATTTACAGTAAATAAGATCTATTCTCAAATAGTTTCATGCATCGAAGCGGTTTCATCGCAACGCCAGCAGTTCGCGCAGATCATCGACCACCCTCACCGCGCCCGCACGCTCCACCTCGAACCCACGCAAGTATCCATAGCGCACCATCGCCAGCGGCATGCCCGCCGCCTGCGCGGCGGCGGCATCGGTGGCCGAATCGCCGACCATCAGGCAGCGCTGTGGTGGATAGCCGAACTGCGCGGCCAGGTGTTGCAACGGCAACGCGCTGGGCTTGCGTTCGGGTAGCGAATCGCCGCCGACCAGCGCCGCAAAGAAGCCGTCCAGTCCGAGATGCTGCAACAACGGCGCGACGAAACGGATCGGCTTGTTGGTGCATATCGCCAGCGTGACGCCCGCCGAGCTCAGTCCGAGCAGGCTCTCGCGTGCACCGGGATAGACCTGCGGATGGTGCAGCAGGCACTGGCCGTAGTGCCGCAGCATGTCCGGCATCACTTCATCGACGTCGACACCGGCATGCAATTCGCGCAGCGCGGTGGCGGTCAGCGCGCGCACGCCCTCGCCTATCCACTGCTGCACCTGGGCCTGGCCGACCTGTGGCAATTGCCATTGCCGCAACGTGAGATTGAGCGCTTCGGCAATATCGGAAACGCTATCCACCAGCGTGCCGTCCAGATCGAAGATCACCAAGGGATACGGAAACATCGTCCTGCCGCAATGCCAGACATGGACCATTGTAGCCAGGCCATGGTGACGGCTCAGATCGGCCAGTGACCGGCGTCGCCGAACCGCTGCAACAGAAAATCCAGGAACGCACGAACGATCACTGGCTGCTGGCGGCGCGACGCATAGACGCCGAACACGCCCATTTCCTGCAACAGGTGATCGGGCAGCAGCACCACCAGTTCACCACGCTCGATCGGACCGGCGGCCAGATACACCGGCAACATTGCGATGCCCACGCCGGCGAGGGTGGCCTCCATCAGTACCGAGGCCTCGTTGGCACTGACGCTGCCGGACACCGCGACCGACACCGCCTCGCCGTCGCGCTGGAACTGCCACAGGCTCTTGCCGACGTAGTGATGCGACAGGCAGTTGTGGCCGATCAACGCCTCGGCACGCAGCGGCGTGCCACGCTCACGCAGATAGGCGGGGGCGGCGCAGATGACCGAGCGGCATACCGCCAGCCGCCGCGCGATCAGGCCGGGTTCGATATCGTGGCTGATGCGCACCGCCAGGTCGATACGCTCCTCGACCAGGTTGACGGTGCGATCGACCAGCAACAGGTCCACCCGCGCCTGCCGATGGCACCCGACGAAGTCGGCGACCGCGCGCGCCAGGAAACTCTGCCCGAACGACATGCTGCAGGTCACGCGGATCTGCCCGTGTGGCTCGGGATCGTCGACGGCCAGCTCATCGCGCAGCTGCTGGCCGATATCGAGCATGCCGCGAAAGCGCTCCAGCGCCAGCTCACCGGCCCCGGTGAGGCCGATGCGCCGGGTGGTCCGATGCAGCAGCCGGGTGCCGGTCCAGCGTTCGAGCTCGGCGAGGTAGCGCGACACCATCGCCCGCGACATGTCCAGCGCCTCGGCGGCGGCAGTGAGGCTGCCACGCTCGGCCACGGTCACGAATACCGACATGGCGGTCAGTCGATCCATCTGCTCGATTCATGCAACAAATATGATCTTTATAAGCTGTTTTTCGAGCGATTGCAGCGCCCTACCCTGAGCGCCCTACTTCTCGCAGGAACCATTCAGTGGAGATCGCCCTCGTCGGCGCCACCGGCCATCTCGCTCCCAAGATCGGCCCGGGCCCGCTATGCGGGGCGTTCCGTTCCCAGGCCCAGGGCAGCAGCAGGATCGGCCATGCCGACCACGCCAGCGCATGCGTCGACGAGACCGACCACCCGCGATACCTGCGGTAAGTCGCCACCGCCGCGTACTGAACACCCACCGTTTTTCTTTCACTCAAGGAACTACCGATGTCTATCCCATCCGCGATTTCTCTGGCACTGGCCGCCAGCCTGTTGACCGCCGGGCTGCCCGCCTGCGCCACCCCGCCTTCCGCGCCAGCCGACAGCGCTGCCCAGGTCAACGC
>JAATFS010000216.1 GCA_015655035.1 Lysobacterales bacterium
AGGCGTACTCGCCGTTGCGGCTGCCGTTCGAACACTTCGCCTACCTTGGCCAGAACGGCGACTACCGCGCGATCGGCTTCGGCATCGACTACGCACCGTGGCGCTGCAGCTTGACCGACTACGTGTGCAGCGCCGCCCCTGAGCAGGGCCGCGCACGCGGGTTCGGTGTGGTGCGCGATCCTGCCGTGGTGTCGGCCAATACGCCGCGACGCTCGCCGGACGGCAAGTGGGAAGCCTATGCCGACGGTTTCGACGTGGTCCTGCGGCGGGTCGCGGACGGTACGCTGACCCGGCTCAGCCACGATGGCCGCGCCGATGACTACTTCGATCCTGACACGATTGCCTGGGCGCCGGATTCGCGGCAGCTGGCGCTGTACCGGGTCAGGCCGGGCTTCGCACGGCGGGTGACGCGAGTGGAATCCGCGCCACCCGGGGGCGGCCAGCCAGTCGTGCGTACCCAGCTCTATCCCAAGCCTGGCGATGCGGTGGATATCGAGCGGCCGGTACTGTTTGCGGTGGACGGTAAGCGGCGCGATATCGACGATGCGCTGTTCGCCAATCCTTACCAGTTGTCGCCCATCCAGTGGCGCGGCGATGGCCGCAGCTTCAGCTTCGACTACGTGCAACGCGGCTTCCAGCGCATGCGTGTGATCGCGGTGGAGGCAGACACCGGCAAAGCGCACGTTGCGGTCGGCGAGGACGCCAAGACCTTCGTCTATGCCGACCACAGCTTCCGCCACGAGGTGGACGGCCTGGGCAACGAAATCCTGTGGATCTCCGAGCGCGACGGCTGGCGCCACCTGTACCTGTTCGATGGCCGCACCGGCGAGGTGAAGACCCAGATCACCCACGGCGACTGGGTGGTGCGCGAGGTGCTGCGCGTGGACGATGCCAGGCGGCGGATCTGGTTCAGTGCCAGCGGCATGGACGCGGGCAAGGACCCGTACTACCGGCAATTGTTCAGCGTGAACTTCGATGGCAGCCAGCTGACCCGGCTCACCCATCAGGACGCCGACCACGACGTGGCGATCTCCGACGATGGCCGCTACTACGTGGACACCTATTCGCGCCCGGACCTGGCGCCGGTGTCCGAGCTGCATGGCATCGACGGCGCGCTGCTGCGCGTGGTCGAGCGTGGCGACATCTCGCGGCTGCTGGCCGCCGGCTGGAAACCCCCGCAGACCTTCGTCGCCAAGGGCCGCGACGGCAAGACCGACATCTGGGGCATGCGGGTGCGCCCGCGCAACTACGACCCGAAGAAGAAATACCCGGTGATCGAGAACATCTATGCCGGCCCGCACGATTCCTTCGTGCCCAAAACCTTCTGGCCGTTCGGCTACCACTCCGGCGGCGACAAGCAGATCGGCATGCAGGCGCAGGCCGACCTGGGCTTCATCGTGGTACAGATCGACGGCATGGGTACCGCCAACCGCTCCAAGGCTTTCCACGACGTGGCCTGGAAGAACCTGGGCGATTCCGGCTTCCCCGACCGCATCGCCTGGCACAAGGCGATGGCGGCCGAGGACCCGTCCTACGACATCTCGCGTGTCGGCATCTACGGCGCTTCGGCCGGTGGCCAGAGCACGCTGGGCGCGCTGGAGCTCCACCCGGAGTTCTACAAGGCCGGCGTCGCGATGGCCGGTTGCTACGACAACCGCATGGACAAGATCAGCTGGAACGAGCAGTGGATGGGCTGGCCGGTGGACGACAGTTATGCGCGTGCCTCCGGCCGCGACAACGCTGCCAAGCTGCGCGGCGACCTGCTGCTGATCGTCGGCGAACAGGACAGCAACGTCGATCCGGCCTCCACCGCGCAGGTAGTGGATGCGCTGATCAAGGCGGGCAAGGACTTCGACCTTCTCAACGTACCCGGCGGCGAACACACCGTTGGCCGCTCCAGCGGCCCGATCGACTACGTGCAACGGCGCCAGTACGACTTCTTCGTACGCCATCTGCAGGATGTGCCCACGCCGCACTGGAATTCGGAAGCCTCGCCATGAACCCAACTCCCACTCAAGCAATAGCCGCCGTGAACAAAAACCTGTCGCGCCTTGGACCCCTGCTGGCGTGCGCGATGGTGTGGCTGGCCGTGCCGGCGGCCGCGGGTGAACCGCCGCGCTACGTCAGCGAACAGGGGCGCCACGCTTTGTTCGTCGATGGCGCCCCGTACACCGTGCTGGCGGCGCAGCTGCACAACTCCAGTGCCTGGCCGGCGGTACTGCCGCGTGCGCTGGACCAGGTGGTGGCGTTGCACGCCAACACCGTCGAAGCGCCGGTGTACTGGGAGCAATTCGAGCCCGAACCCGGCCACTACGACACCACCAACCTCGATGCGTTGATTGCACAGGCGCGCAAGCGCGACCTGCGCGTGGCGGTACTGTGGTTCGGCAGCTGGAAGAACGGCCAGATGCACTACGTGCCGGAATGGATCAAGCGCGACCCGGCCACCTATCCGCGCATGCGCGACGCCAACGGCGAGCCGGTGGACGTGTTGTCGCCGCACGTGGCGGCCAACGTCCAGGCCGACCGCCGCGCCTTCGCCGCGCTGATGCGCCACCTGCGCAAAGTGGATGGCGACCGCCACACCGTGATCCTGGTGCAGGTGGAGAACGAACCCGGCGCCGTCGGCACCGTGCGCGACCACGGCCCGGCTGGCGAAGCCGCCTTCGCCCAGCCGGTGCCGGCAGCGATCGCGCAGAAACTGGGCAAACCGGCCGGCAGCTGGCAGCAGCTGTTCGGCGCCGAAGCGGCCGAGGCCTTCAATGCCTACAGCCACGCCGCCTACATCGAGCAGGTGGCCGCCGCCGGCAAGCGCGAATACCCGATGCCGATCTACGTGAACACCTGGCTGCGCTACAAGGGCAAGCGCTTCCCCGGGCTGGACTATCCGTCCGGCGGCGCCACCATCAACGTCTTCGACCTGTGG
>JAATFS010000136.1 GCA_015655035.1 Lysobacterales bacterium
CTCGTAGGCGGTGATGGTCTGCTGCGAGACCCCTAGAGGGCGCGGCGAACGCGTCGGCACCTGCAATAATGCCGCGATGAACGACACTACCCTTTCCTCCGAGGTCCGGACCGACCTTGAGCGCGGTCTCCAGCAACTGGGCCTGAATGCCGCCTTCGCACCGCCGCTGCTCGCCTACCTGGCGCTGCTGGCGCGCTGGAACCGCACCTATAACCTGACCGCCGTGCGTGATCCGCGCGAGATGGTGGTCCGGCACCTGCTCGACTCGCTGGCGATGCAGCCGCATATCGCCAGCGGTACGCTGGCCGACCTGGGTACCGGTCCCGGGCTACCCGGGATCCCGCTGGCGATCACCCGGCCGTCGCTGCAGGTCACGCTGGTGGAAAGCAATGGCAAGAAGGCCCGCTTCATGCGCGAGGCGGTGCGCCAGCTGGGCCTGGGCAATGCCCGCGTGGCCGAGTCGCGCGCCGAGGCGCTGGCCGAGCCGGAGGCCTATGACCACCTGACCGCGCGCGCGCTGGACACCCTGGAAGGCATCATCGAGGTCGGTGGCCACCTGCTGCGCCCCGGTGGGGCCCTGCTGGCGATGAAGGGCGTGCACCCGCACGAAGAGATCGCCAAGCTGCCCGCCGGCTGGGCAGCCGAGCAGGTGATCCCGCTGCAAGTGCCTGGTTTGGAAGGCGAACGCCACCTGGTGGTGGTGCGCAAGCGGGCGTAGCTCGCTTGTGGCCGCGCAGCGGTGGGATCCGGGCGGGATTTCCCTCATTCGCCCCCCAGCCCGCATAATGCCCGGTCCCACTTCTCGCCCGAGGCTCTACCGCATGGCCCGCATCATCGCCATTGCCAACCAGAAAGGCGGCGTCGGCAAGACCACCACCGCGGTCAACCTGGCGGCCGGCCTGGCGCGCGCGCCGCAACGCGTGCTGCTGGTCGATCTGGATTCGCAGGGCAACGCGACCATGGGCAGCGGCGTGGACAAGCGCGAAGTGGCGGCGTCCACCTGCGATCTGCTGCTGGGCGAGAACACCGCGGCCGAGATCCGGGTCACCACGCCGGAGGGCTTCGACCTGCTGCCGGGCAACATCGACCTGACCGCCGCCGAAATCCAGCTGATGGACCAGGGCGAGCGCGAGCAGCGGCTCAAGCGCGCGCTGGCGCCGATCCGCGACGAATACGATTTCATCCTGATCGATTGCCCGCCGGCATTGTCGTTGCTGACCCTCAACGCCTTGACCGCCGCCGATTCGGTGATCGTGCCGATGCAGTGCGAGTACTACGCGCTGGAAGGGCTGACCGCGCTGCTGGAGACGATAGAGGCGCTGCGCACCGATCTCAATCCGCAGCTGGAGATCGAAGGCGTGCTGCGCACCATGTTCGATATCCGCAACAACCTGGCCAATGCGGTGTCCGGCGAGTTGACCCAGCACTTCGGCGACAAGGTGTTCCGTACCATCGTGCCGCGCAACGTGCGCCTGGCCGAAGCCCCCAGCCACGGCCAGAGCATCGTCGGCTACGACCGCAGCTCGCGCGGTGGCGTGGCCTATCTGGGACTGGCCGGCGAGATCCTGCGCCGGCATAACGAACGCAAGCAGGCCTTCACGGCCGTGGAGACCGCCTGATGAGCAGCAAGCCGAACCCTGTCAAGAAGCGTGGATTGGGCCGTGGCCTGGAAGCGCTGCTGGGACCGAAGGGGGCGGCAGCGGCGGCGGATCCGGCGGCCACGCCCGAAGCGCAGCTGCAGGCGGGCGACGTGCTGCGCACGCTGGCGGTGACGCTGTTGCAGCCGGGCAAGTACCAGCCTCGGCGCGAGATGGACCAGGCCAAGCTGGCCGAACTGTCCGAATCGATCAAGGCACAGGGCGTGATCCAGCCGATCGTCGCGCGCGAGCTGGCGCCGGGGCAGTTCGAGATCGTCGCCGGCGAACGCCGCTGGCGTGCCTCGCAGTTGGCCGGGCTGAGCGAAGTGCCGGTGGTGGTGCGCGAGCTGGACGACCGCACCGTCATCGCGATGGCACTGATCGAGAACATCCAGCGCGAAGACCTCAATCCGCTGGAAGAGGCGCAGGCGCTGCACCGGTTGATCGACGAATTCGCGCTGACCCATGCCGAGGCCGCCGAGGCCGTTGGCCGCTCGCGCGCGTCGGTCTCCAATCTGCTGCGCCTGTTGGAACTGCCGGTGGCCATCCGCGTGCTGCTGGAATCGCGCCGCCTGGAAATGGGTCACGCGCGTGCGCTGCTGACGCTGGCGCCGGAGCTGGCCAGCAAGCTGGCGCAGGAAGCGGCCGATCAGGGCTGGTCGGTACGCGAGGTGGAACACCGCGCCCAGCAGTTCGCCGCCGGCAAGGTGCCCGGCTCGCTGCGCAAGCCCAAGCCGGCCGCCAGCGCGCCGCAGGCCGACATCGCCTCGCTGGAGACCGAGCTGTCCGAGTCGCTGGGCACCAAGGTCGCGATCAACCACGCGCGCGGCGGCAACGGCAAGCTGGTGATCCACTACTCCGACCTGGACACCCTGGAAGGCGTGCTGGAGAAGCTGCGCGTTCGGCCGCAAGGCTGATCCTCCCGCCATGAATCCCGCCAAGGTCGACCGCAACCACCTGCTGTGCCTGACGGACCTGCCCAATGTCGGGCCGGCCTGCGAGAAAGATCTGCGCCTGATCGGCATTCGCGTGCCGGCGCACCTGGAAGGCCGCGACCCCTACGATCTGTATGCGCAACTGTGCCTGCGCACCGGCGTGGTCCACGACCCCTGCGTGATCGACGTGTTCCTGTCAGTGATGCGGTTTCTGCAAGGCGAGGCGCCGCGCCCCTGGTGGTCATTCAGTGCCGAGCGCAAGCAGACCATGGCCCGGGAAAAGCTGGTGCCGCACTGAGCCGGTCGCCGCCGCCGACGTATTGCCAAAGAAGTTGCCCATGCCCGAATACCCACCTGCCGTTAGTGCGTTGCCGAGGGCGCTGCCCGCGCGCGTAGCCGCGCCTCGCTGCCGCATCGGCGCAGCGTCGCGCGCCAATCCAACGGC
>JAATFS010000515.1 GCA_015655035.1 Lysobacterales bacterium
TCGGCCAGCTTGCCGGGCAGGCCGGCGATGTCCAGCGCGCCCTTGCGGCGGGTCAGGTCGCGGGCCTTCCGTGCAGCCTCGCGGGCACGGGCCGCATCGACGATCTTGCCGGCGATGGCCTTGGCTTCGTTCGGGTTTTCCTGAAGGAATTCTTCCAACCGGGCGCCGAATGCGTTCTCGACCGCCGGACGCACATCGGAGCTGACCAGTTTTTCCTTGGTCTGCGAGGAGAAGCTGGGGTCGGGCACCTTGACCGACAGCACCGCGATCATGCCTTCACGCATGTCGTCGCCGGTCAGGCTGATCTTGGCCTGCTTGGCGATGCCATTCTGTTCGATGTAGTTGCTCAGTACCCGGGTCAGCGCGGCACGGAAGCCGGCCAAGTGGGTACCGCCATCCTTCTGCGGGATGTTGTTGGTGAAGCAGTACATCGTTTCCTGGTAGGCATCGGTCCATTGCAGGGCCACGTCCACCACGATGCCGTGATGCTCGCCGGTCACCGAGATCACGTTGGGATGCAGCGGGTTCTTCAGCTGCGCCAGATGCTCGACGAAACTGCGAATGCCGCCTTCATAGTGGAAATCGTCGCGACGGCCTTCACCGCGCTCGTCGATCAGGGCGATCTTGACGCCGGAATTGAGGAACGAGAGCTCGCGCAGGCGGCGCGCCAGGATTTCGTAGTGGAACTCGACGTCGCTGAAGATCTCTACCGCCGGCTTGAAGCGCAGCGTGGTACCGCGCTTGGTCGAGGCTTCGAGCTGCTTGAGCGGGTATTGCGGCTCACCCAGTGAGTATTCCTGCTGGTAGTGATAGCCATCGCGCCAGATGTCCAGCCACAGGTGCTCGGACAACGCATTGACCACCGACACACCCACGCCATGCAGGCCACCGGAGACTTTGTAGCTGTTGTCGTCGAACTTGCCGCCGGCATGTAGCACGGTAAGGATCACTTCGGCGGCGGAAACACCTTCTTCCTTGTGGATGTCGACCGGCACACCGCGGCCGTTGTCGGAAACCGATACCGACCCATCGACCAGAATCGAGACCACGATATCGTCGGCATGGCCGGCCAACGCTTCGTCGACCGAGTTGTCGACCACCTCGAACACCATGTGATGCAGGCCAGTGCCATCGTGCACGTCACCGATGTACATGCCGGGACGCTTGCGCACGGCCTCCAGGCCGCGCAGAACGGTGATCTTGCTGGAGTCGTAGTTGCCGTTGGTCGGTTGGGTGATCTGTTCTTCGGTCATTCGATTGCCGTAGGCTCCACAGCACGGGCAACAGCGAGTTGCATCGCGTTGCGCCGAGGGATAGGGGGATAGCGCTGAAATTATACCAGCCGGCCGGGTAGGCCCGCCGGTACTCAAGCCGACGCCCGTCGAATCGGGCTTTTCAGCGTCGGAAGTGTTCAGTCGAGACGGTTGATACCGGCATGTTCCACGTGGAACCGTGCGTTCAAGGCTTGCATGCCCTCGAGTGCGGCAGGCGGCTCGGTTGCGGTGATCAAGATCTGCGCCGGTGAGGCTTGCAGGCGTTGCAGCACCCTGAGTTGGTGGGTTCTATCCAACTCGGAAGCCAGGTCATCCAACGCGATTACCGGCCACTCGCCCCGCTGCTCGGCAAAATCCACGGCCTGCCCAAGCAGGCAAGAGAGGGCAGTCAGCTTGGCTTGCCCCCGCGACAGAGCTTCGCGCCCAGGAATCGCGCGGAAAACCGGCACCCAATCCGCGCGGTGAGGACCCAGCGAGGTATAGCCGTACTGCCGATCCCGCTCGCGTGCCAGCAACAATGCATCGGCCAGCGAAAGCTCATGACGGCGCCACCCAGGGGCGAACTCCAAGCCAGTGATCTCCAGCCCCGGCGACAGTTCTGCCGCCAGTTGCACGATGTGATCCTGCAAGCGCTCCAGATATTGAACTCGACGCGACGTCAGCGCTTCTCCGGCGTCGGAAAGCTCGTGATCCCAGGCATCCAATGTCTGCGGCGGAGACCCCTGTTTCAACAATGCGTTACGTTGCTTTAGCGCGCGCGAGTAGCGGCGCCACAGAGGGAGAAAATCAGGTTCCACGTGGAACAAACCCCAGTCGATGAAGCGCCGCCTGGGTTCGCCACCACCACTGATCAACACATGGCTCCCGGGCTCGAATGTCACCACCGCAAGCGCCGCACATAGCGCCCCGATCTGATTGACATCCTGACCGTCCAGTCGTCCCTTCCATTCCTGGCCGCTATGCCGCAAACCTGCCCGCCGCGTCCTTGCGACGGCTTCGCTCGGCCCTTGCTCCTGCCATTCCACGAATACTTCGAGCTCACTAGCCCCCTGGCGCACCAAGCCATCGCGCACCCGCCCCCGGAAGCTGCGCCCATAGGCCATCAAGTGCAGCGCTTCGAGCACGGTGGTCTTGCCTGCGCCATTGTCGCCGGTAATCAGGTTCAAGCCTGGCGCGGGCTGTAACTCGACAGCGTCGAAGCGGCGCAGACGATGGAGCGCTAGACGAAGGATATGCATCCGGTGCGAAGAA
>JAATFS010000445.1 GCA_015655035.1 Lysobacterales bacterium
AACTGGTATGTACGCGCGGGCGCGTGGCTTGAAACTGCGCCGACACTTCGATTTTGCTCTACGCTCATCTCACGGTCCACCGCCCTCCCGCCGCTGCGCTTCACTTCCCCTCGCTGTGGCCTGTTCAAGGGAAGACTTGCACCTCCAGGGGTACGCCCCTGCCGGGTGCCAACAAAAAGGGCGCAGCTCACGCTGCGCCCTTTGGCTGGGTCGATGGCCGTTAACGTCGGCCATCCCCGCTCTTACTTGACCTCGAACTCCTGCGGCACACCCGCCGGCTGGCCGTCTACCGTGACTTCGGCCTTGTACTTGCCGACCGGCCAGCCGTCAGGCTTGGCGAACTCGACATTGGTGGTGTCGGCACCGGTGGTGGTCAGGGTGGTGGACTGCTCGCCGGCGGTCTGGCCATCCTGGTAGGTCAGCTTGACGGCCAACGGCACGCTGGTAGCGGCGCCATTGGTCTTGACCGACACGATGATCTTGTCGCTGGTCGCCAGCGTGGCCAGCGGGGACACTGCCTTGTCGGCGCCAGCCGTGTTGCCCACGGCGATGCTCGATACGCTTACCGCAGACGCAACGGCGGCATCGGCAGCGGGCGGCGCATCGGCCGCCGGCGCGGAATCGGCCGCCGGCGAGGTGGCGTTCGGATCGACTACGGCTTCTTCTTTCTTCTTGCAACCGGCCAGGGCCAGGGTGCCAGCCAGAGCCAGAATCAACGCGCTGGAAATATTTTGTTTGCGCATGGTGGTTTCCTTATGAATGTGCAAAGGTGGCCCGGCACTGTCCCAGGGAGGACGCGCGCCGGAATGAGGTCAGGACGACTTGGCGGGCAGGCGCAAGGTCTGTCCGGGCTGGATCTTGTCCGGGTCGTCGAGCACATCCCGGTTGGCGTCGAAGATCTGCTTCCACGCATTACCGTCGCCGTAGTGCTGCTTGGCGATCTTGGACAGCGAGTCCCCACCCTTCACGGTGTAGGACTGCTCACCCGTCACCTCGGCAGTGCTGTCGACCGAGGCGGTGACGTTGGAGAAGTCCGCCTTGGGGGCGGCAGTGTCTGCGGTGCTGTCCACAGTGGACGTCACATTGGAAAAATCCGCTTTCTTGTCAGTGGCCATCGTTGGCATACCTGCTTGCGCTGAAACGTGGAATTACCATCGCATGGCAATTGTTAAAAAGGAATCGCACAAATGTAAATTCGGCGCTACCCGGTCAGGAAGGGTTTACCGATCCGGTCACTGTCGCAGGTCGCGGACGCTTGCCAGCACGTCGGGGGCGGTAGCGCTGATCCGGCGCGGATTGATATCCAGCCCGCCGCGACGGGTGTAGCGCGCTTCCACCACCAGCCAGCGTGGCTCGCACCGGGCCATCACGTCGTGGAAGATGCGCTCTA
Source organism: Lysobacterales bacterium (assembly GCA_015655035.1). Classification (GTDB taxonomy): domain Bacteria; phylum Pseudomonadota; class Gammaproteobacteria; order Xanthomonadales; family Xanthomonadaceae; genus JAATFS01. The sequence goes on from JAATFS010000445.1 coordinate 1,391, forward strand.
CGCATTGTTCGTGGAACTCGGCGTGCTCGCGGAAGCTGATCAGATAGCGCAGAAGGCCTTCGCGGTCGATCGGCGCGCCGGCATAGCACAGCGTCAGGCTGGCCCAGTCCGGCTGGCCGGTAACCGGGCAGTTGGATTTCAGCAACGCCGAGCTGAGCGTTTCCTCTACTTCGGGCTGGCCGGCCACCATAGACAGATAGCTGGCATTGGGCGGGCCGTAGTCGTCGATGCTCACGTCCAGAACGTCGATGCTGCTCCCCTCGCCCGCCGCGTCCACCGGCGGCAGCCCGAAGTCGACGCTGACATCGGCGCCCGCGCGCGCGGACAGGTCCGAGGCGATGCGCTCGCGTGCGGCTTCGGCGCTGTTGAAGCGCGTGGCGTTGAGCGAGTTGAGGTAGAGCTTGAGCGATTTGGACTCGATCAGATAAGGCGAGTCGCACGGTACTTTCAGTGTGGCGGTGGCCACGCACGGCTTGCCGTGGGCGTCGAGCCAGCTGAGTTCGTAGGCGTGCCAACGGTCGTAGCCGATGAAGGGGAGCGGTTCGTGCACCCCGATTTCGTCGCGGCCGGCCGAGCGCGGAATCGGGAACAGCAATGCCGGGTCGTAGCCCGACGGGTAGGCGACCTCGCGACCGAGGGTGGAGTCCTGGGGGGTATTCATGGATGAATTCTAATGGCGTGGTGCTGGCCGGCGGGTGTATGGCAACTCGCACCGGCCCCCACCAGGGGGGCCGGCCATCCTCATCCCGCCTGCCCCGCGTGCAGGTAATCCAGCGACACCTGCAACAGCGCGCGCAGGCCCACGTCCAGCGAGGACTCGTCCAGCAGGAACTGCGGCGAGTGGTTGCTCGGCGCGGTGGCCGGATCGATGCCAGGGCCGGTGGAGCCGACGAAGAAGAACATCGCCGGGGCCTGCTGCGCATAGAAGGAGAAGTCTTCCGCGCCCATCTGCAACGGCGGCTCGTAGACGTTTTCGGCACCGACCACGGCTTGCAGGCTGGGCAGCATTTTGGCCGTCAGCGCCGGATCGTTGACGGTAGCCGGGTTGCCGTCCTGGTCGGGCACCTGGGCCTCGACCTTGGCGCCATGCGCGGCGGCGGTGTGTTCGGCGACGTTCTTGAGGTCGGCGAAGATCTGCTGGCGCATGCCCTCGTCGAAGGTGCGGATGGTGCCGACCATCTCCACGTCGTCGGGGATGATGTTGTAGCGGATGCCGCCCTTGATCGCGCCGAAGCTGAGGACCGCCGGCTGCTTGGCGAGGTTGGCGCGGCGGCTGACCACGGTCTGCGCGGTCCCGATCAGGTCGGCACCGGCGACGATCGGGTCGATCCCGTTCCACGGGGCGGAGCCATGGGTCTGGCGCCCGATCACCTTGATGCTGAAGCGGTCCGAGGCCGCCATCAGCGGACCGCCACGGACCGCGATCTTGCCGGCCAGGACGTTGGAGAACACGTGCAGCCCGAAGACCGCCTGCGGCTTGAAGTCGGCGAACAGGCCCTCCTTCAGCATCAGCGAGGCGCCGCCTTCCTCGTTGCCGGGCGCGCCCTCCTCGGCCGGCTGGAAGATCAGCATCACCTGGCCCGGCAGCTGCTCGCGGTTGGCCACCAGCGCGTCGGCCACCCCCAGCAGGATCGCGATATGCGCATCGTGGCCACAGGCGTGCATCACCCCGACGGTCTCGCCACGGTACTGGCCGGTGGCCTTGGACGCATACGCCAGGCCGGTCTGCTCGGTGACCGGCAGTGCGTCCATGTCCGCGCGCAGCGCGATCTTCGGGCCCGGCTTGCCGCCCTGGATGATGGCGACCACGCCATGCTGGGCGATACCGGTGCGCGGCTTGAGACCCAGCTTGCGCAGGTGCTCGGCGACCTTGGCGGCGGTTTTCGCTTCGCGGTTGGACAACTCCGGATGCTGGTGGAAGTCGCGGCGCCACTCCACTACCTGGGCTTTCAGCTTGGCCGCGGCGGCCTGTACCTCGGGGCGCTCGCCGGATTGGGCGGCGGCGAGCATGGGTACTGCCAGCAGCAGCGAGCAGGCCAGTTGGCGGGGAGAAGGCATCGCGGATCCTGATGGTGGGAAGGCTTGAATGTAGTTCAGTGCACCACCGCCGCCAATACGGCAGGCCTGCGGTCAACCAACGGCGGCTCCAGGCGTTGACCCTCGGCCAGTTCGGCGCGGCCCCCGGGTCCAGACGGATGCTGCAGGGTCTATCCCGTCAGTCATGGTCCAATCCGTCGGCGCGAACGATATGCTTCCCGCCTAGCCAATCGGCGACGTGTGCCCCACGTCCCACCCCGCCATCAGGAGTTGTCGAATGTCGCGTTTCTGGAAGATCACGCTGCTGGTCGTGGCAGCGGTCGTCGTATTGGCCGTGGGAGCCCGCCTGCTGTACGGCGACGGAGCCCGCAAGCCCGGCGCGGCAGGCGACGCTGCCGGCGATGGCCAGAACAAGGGCCCGGTCTCGGTAACGGTGGTGGCGGCCACCACCCAGGATGTCCCGGTCTATGCCGAGGCGCTGGGCACGGTCACCGCGCGCAACACCGTCACCGTCAACCCGCAGGTCGGGGGCCAGTTGATGAGCCTCAACTTCCGCGAAGGCGAGGAAGTGAAGAAGGGCCAGGTGCTGGCGCAGATCGATCCGCGCTCGCTACAGGCCAGCTACGACGAAGCCACCGCGGCCAAGCGCCAGAACCAGGCGTTGCTGGCCACCGCCCGCGTCAACTACCAGCGCTCCAGCTCGCCGGCCTACCAGCAATACGTGGCCAAGACCGATCTGGACACGCAGCGCAACCAGGTCAGCCAGTACGAAGCGGCGGTGGCGGCCAACGACGCGGCGATGCGCGCGGCGCAGGTACAGTTGCAGTTCACCCGCATCATCGCCCCGATCGACGGCATCGCCGGCATCCGTGGGGTGGACGTGGGCAACATCGTCAGCACCAGCTCCAGCATCGTCACCCTGACCCAGATCCATCCGATCTACGTCGCCTTCAACCTGCCGGAGCGCCAACTGGCGCCGGTCCGCCAGGGCCAGGCCAAGGGCAAGCTGGCGGTAGCCGCGCTCGATCGTGGCGATGCGCACGTGATCAGCGGCGACGGCGAGCTGGACGTGATCGACAACGTGATCAGCAGCGATAGCGGAACCTTCAGCGCGCGCGCGATCTTCGCCAACACCGACAACGCACTGTGGCCGGGCCAATTCGTCAACGTGCGGTTGCAGCTGAGCACCATCGGCAATGGCGTGGTGGTGCCGACCCAGGCAGTCCAGCGCGGCCCGGACGGCGACTATGTGTATGTGGTGGGCGCCGACGACACCGCACAGATGCGTACCGTCACCCAGGGCGTGGAGGTCGGCGACAGTCATGTGCAGATCACCGGCGGCCTGAAGGCGGGCGAGCGGGTGGTCACCGAGGGCCAGTTCCGGCTCAAGCCGGGCAGCAAGGTGACTGCGCTGAAGCCCGGCCAGGCCCCACCCGAGCCGACCGAGGCCGAACTCAAGGCCGCACAGGACAAGGACAAGCGTGGTGGCCCTGGCGGTGGCGGGCCGCACTGACGCACCTCCGGCGGTGACGGCCCGGCCGTCCCGCCCGCGCGCCGGCGCCTCGCGCGCCGGCACCGACTGACGTTTCCAGCAAGGACACCCCCCGTGGGCTTCTCGACGATCTTCATCCGCCGCCCCATCGCCACCTCGCTGCTGATGGCGGGCGTGTTGCTGCTGGGCATCCTGGGCTATCGCCAGCTGCCGGTTTCGGCGCTGCCGGAAATCGACGCGCCGAGCCTGGTGGTGACCACGCAGTACCCGGGCGCCAACGCCAGCACCATGGCCTCGCTGGTTACCACGCCGCTGGAGCGCCAGTTCGGGCAGATCTCCGGGTTGGACATGATGACCTCCGATTCGTCGGCGGGGCTGTCCACGATCATCTTGCAGTTCTCGATGGAGCGCGACATCGACATCGCCGCGCAGGACGTGCAGGCGGCGATCCGCCAGGCCACGCTACCTTCGTCGCTGCCCTATCAACCGGTCTACAACCGGGTCAACCCGGCCGACGCGGCGATCCTCACGCTCAAGCTCACCTCCGATACGCTGCCGCTGCGCGAGATCAACAAGTACGCCGACTCGATCCTGGCGCAACGGCTGTCGCAGGTGCCGGGCGTGGGGCTGGTATCGATCGCCGGCAACGTGCGTCCGGCCGTGCGCATCCAGGTCAACCCGGCGCAGTTGTCGAACATGGGTTTGACGCTGGAATCGCTGCGCAGCGCGCTGACCGAGACCAACGTCAGCGCGCCCAAGGGCTCGCTCAACGGCAAGACCCAGTCCTACAGCATCGGCAGCAACGACCAGCTCACCGACGCGGCGCAGTACCGCGAAACCATCATCAGCTACGACAACGGCCGCCCGGTGCGGCTGGCCGACGTGGCCAAGGTGGTGGACGGGGTGGAGAACGACCAGCTCGCCGCCTGGGCCGACGGCAAGTCGGCGGTACTGCTGGATATCCGCCGCCAGCCCGGCGCCAACATCGTGCAGACGGTCGAACAGATCCGCTCGATCCTGCCGCAGTTGCAGTCGATCCTGCCAAGCGACGTGAAGCTGGAGGTGTTCTCCGACCGCACCGAGACCATCCGCGCCTCGGTACACGAGGTCAAGTTCACGCTGATCCTGACCATCGTGCTGGTGGTGGCGGTGATCTTCGTGTTCCTGCGCCGGCTGTGGGCCACGATCATTCCGTCGGTAGCGGTGCCGCTGTCGCTGGCCGGCACCTTCGGGGTGATGGCGTTTGCCGGGATGTCGCTGGACAACCTGTCGTTGATGGCGCTGGTGGTCGCCACCGGCTTCGTGGTGGACGACGCGATCGTGATGATCGAGAACATCGTGCGCTACATCGAGCAGGGCAAGAGCGGCAAGGAAGCGGCCGAGATCGGTGCCCGCCAGATCGGCTTCACCGTGCTGTCGCTGACGGTGTCGCTGGTGGCGGTGTTCCTGCCGCTGCTGCTGATGCCCGGCGTCACCGGGCGGCTGTTCCACGAGTTCGCCTGGGTGCTGTCGATCGCGGTGGTGATCTCGATGCTGGTGTCGCTGACGCTGACGCCGATGATGTGCGCCTACCTGCTCAAGCCCGACGCACTGCCGGAAGGCGACGACGCGCACGAACGCGCCAATGCGGCCGGCAAGGCCAATCTGTGGACGCGCACCGTCGGCCTGTACGAGCGCACGCTCGACTGGGTGCTGGCCCACCAGCCACTGACGCTGGGCGTGGCAATCGCGGCAGTCGCACTGACGGTGCTGCTGTACGTGGCCATCCCCAAGGGATTGCTGCCCGAGCAGGACACCGGCCTGATCACCGGCGTGGTCCAGGCCGACCAGAACGTCGCCTTCCCGCAGATGGAGCAGCGCACCCAGGCGGTGGCCGAGGCGCTGCGCAAGGACCCCGCGGTGACCGGCGTGGCGGCCTTCATCGGCGCCGGCACGATGAACCCGACGCTCAACCAGGGCCAGCTGTCAATCGTGCTCAAGCAGCGCAGCGAGCGCGACGATCTGGAAACCATCCTGGCGCGCCTGCAAGACGACGTGGCCGGCATCCCGGGCGTGGCCTTGTACCTGAAGCCGGTGCAGGACGTGACCCTGGATACGCGCGTGGCCGCCACCGAGTACCAGTATTCGCTGTCGGACGTGGACAGTACCGAGCTGGCCGAATGGGCCGGCAAGATGACCGAAGCCATGCGCAAACTGCCCGAACTGGCCGATGTCGACAACAACCTGGCCGACCAGGGCCGCGCGCTGGAGCTGACCATCGACCGCGACAAGGCCAGCCGGCTCGGCGTGCCGATGCAGACCATCGACGACACGCTGTACGACGCTTTCGGCCAGCGCCAGATTTCGACCATCTTCACCGAGCTCAACCAGTACCGGGTGGTATTGGAGGTAGCACCTGAATTCCGCAACAGCACCGCGCTGATGAACCAGCTGGCGGTGGCCAGCAACGGCACCGGTGCGTTGACCGGAACCAACGCCACCAGCTTCGGCCAGGTGACCTCGTCCAACTCCTCCACCGCTACCGGTACCGGCGAGCAGAACACCGGCATCACCGTCGGCGCCGGCAGCATCATTCCGCTATCGGCACTGGCCGAGGCGAAAGTCGGCAACACCCCGCTGGTGGTCAGCCACCAGCAGCAACTGCCGGCGGTGACGATCTCCTTCAACCTGGCGCCGGGCCACTCCTTGTCGCAGGCCGTGACGGCGATCGATCAGGCGCGGGAAGAACTCAAGATCCCCAGCCAGGTACATGCGCAATTCGTCGGCAAGGCCGCCGAATTCACCGGCAGCCAGACCGACATCGTATGGCTGTTGCTGGCCTCGATCGTGGTGATCTACATCGTGCTCGGGGTGCTGTACGAAAGCTACATCCACCCGCTGACGATCATCTCCACGCTGCCACCGGCTGGCGTGGGCGCATTGCTGGCGCTGATGATGTGCGGGCTGAGCCTGTCGGTGGACGGCATCGTCGGCATCGTGCTGCTGATCGGCATCGTCAAG
>JAATFS010000364.1 GCA_015655035.1 Lysobacterales bacterium
CCCATGCTCAGTTCGCTGAAGGGCAAGCCATCGATGGCATTTCCCGAGGAGCCGGCGTCTGCGCAGTGGCAGCCGGGTCAGCGCTGGTTGAAGCCGGTCGCCAAAGGGCGCCAGGGAGGCGCTGCGGCGGTCCGCTGTGGGTTCTTTGGTGTTGTCTGGCTGGTGGTGCGGCTATGGCGTGGTGCCGTGCGGGTGGTTGCGCCGGTGATGCGCAAGGCCAGCGATCTGGCGATGGCGCCATACGCGGCGGCCGAACGGTTTTATCTTGGTTTGCTACCGGCAGCGTTGGCGCGGCCGGGGCGGGTGCTGGGGCTGGCCGCAGCGGTACTGGGCGCAACCTTGCTGGCGGTGCCGATGCTGGGGGCAGACTTGATTCCGCAACTGGCGCAAGACCGCTTCGAGATGACGGTCAAGCTGCCTGCGGGCACCCCGCTGGCGCAGACCGACGCGCTGGTACGCGAGCTGCAGCTCAAGCATGCCAAGGACGCGGGTATCGGCTTGCTATATGGCGTCAGCGGCAGCGGCACGCGGCTGGATGCCAATCCAACCGAGAGCGGCGAGAATATCGGCAAGTTGACGGTGGTGATGGCCGGTGGCGGCACCGAGCAAGTCGAAGAGGCGCAAACCGAGCGCCTGCGTACGACCATGGCCACGCACCCAGGCGTTCAGGTGGACTTCGCACGGCCGGCGCTTTTCAGTTTTTCCACGCCGTTGGAAGTGGAGCTGCGTGGCCAGGATCTCGCCGAGTTGGAGCATGCAGGCCAGAAGCTGGCGCAGATGCTGCGTGCGAATTCGCACTATGCCGATGTCAAGTCCACCGTGGAGGAGGGGTTTCCGGAGATACAGATCCGCTTCGACCAAGAGCGTGCCGGTGCGCTGGGCCTGACCACGCGCCAGATCGCCGATGTCGTGGTCAAGAAGGTGCGAGGTGACGTGGCGACGCGCTACAGCTTTCGCGACCGCAAGATCGATGTGCTGGTACGGGCGCAGCGCAGCGACCGTGGCTCGGTCGAGGACATCCGCCAATTGATCATCAACCCGGGCAGCAACACGCCGGTGCGGTTGTCGTCGGTGGCCGAGGTGCTTGCCACCACCGGTCCCAGCGAGATCCATCGCGCCGATCAGACCCGGGTGGCGATCGTGTCGGCCAGCCTGCGCGACATAGACCTGGGTGCGGCGGTGCGCGAAGTCGAGACCCTGGTGGAGGCCAATCCGCTGGCAGCCGGCACCAGCATGCATATCGGTGGACAGGGCGAGGAACTGGCCGAATCTGTGAAGTCGCTGCTGTTCGCATTCGGCCTGGCGATCTTCCTGGTCTACCTGGTGATGGCCTCCCAGTTCGAGTCGCTGCTGCATCCGTTCGTCATCCTGTTCACCATCCCGCTGGCGCTAGTGGGCGCAGTGCTGGCGCTTCTTCTGACAGGCAAGCCAGTGTCGGTGGTGGTCTTCATCGGCCTGATCCTGCTGGTGGGGCTGGTGACCAAGAACGCGATCATCCTGATCGACAAGGTCAACCAACTGCGCGAGCAAGGCATCGCCAAGCAGGCCGCGTTGATCGAGGGCGCACGGTCGCGGCTGCGCCCGATCGTGATGACCACGCTATGCACGCTGTTCGGCTTCCTGCCGCTGGCGGTGGCGATGGGTGAGGGAGCGGAAGTGCGCTCGCCGATGGCGATCACGGTGATCGGCGGGCTGCTGGTGTCCACCTTGCTGACGCTGCTGGTGATCCCGGTGGTGTACGACCTGCTGGATCGTCGGGCTGACGAGTACTACCTGGCGCGTGGTAAGCGCATGCCAGGCCGTGATACGTCGGCTGCAGGCGGCACGGACGCGATGGAGTCGGCATGAGCATCGCCGAGTTCAGTATTCGCCGGCCGGTAACCACGATCATGTGCTTCGTATCGCTGGTGGTGGTGGGCCTGATTGCCTCTTTCAGGTTGCCGCTGGAGGCGTTGCCGGATATCTCCGCGCCGTATCTGTTCGTGCAGATACCGTATACCGGCTCCACGCCGGACGAGGTAGAGCGCAACCTGGTGCGGCCGGCAGAGGAGGCGCTGGCGACCATGACCGGGATCAAGCGCATGCGTTCCACCGCCACTGCCGATAGCGCCAACATCTTCATCGAGTTTTCCGACTGGGACCGCGACATCGCCATCGCCGCGTCGGATGCGCGCGACCGCCTGGACGCGATCCGCAGCGATCTCCCCGACGACTTGCAGCGTTACCACGTCTACAAGTGGTCCAGCAGCGACCAGCCCGTACTCAAGGTCCGGCTGGCCAGCCAGACCGATCTGACTCGCAGCTACGACATGCTGGACCGCGAGTTCAAGCGCAGGCTCGAGCGCATTCCCGGCGTAGCCAAGGTCGAGATCGGCGGCGCGCCGCCAAACGAGGTGGAGATCGCCATCGCACCGGACCGGCTGAGTGCACACGGCCTGAGCCTGAACGATCTCAGCGAGCGCCTGGGCAAACTCAATTTCTCGATCTCGGCCGGGCAGATCGACGATCACGGCCAGCGCATCCGGGTACAGCCGGTAGGCGAGTTGCGCGACCTGCAAGAGCTGCGCGACCTGGTCATCAACAACAAAGGCTTGCGCCTGGGGGATATCGCCCAGGTCCAGCTCAAGCCTGGCCGGATGAATTATGGACGGCGTCTGGATGGACGCCCGGCGATCGGGCTGGACATCTTCAAGGAGCGCAGCGCCAACCTGGTGGCGGTGTCCAGCGCGGCATTGAAGGAGGTCGAGGTGATCCGCTCGCAGGCCTCGATGCGCGATGTGCAGGTCAAGATCATCGACAACCAGGGCAAGGCGGTGACCTCTTCGTTGACCGAACTGGCCGAGGCTGGCGCGGTGGGACTGCTGCTGTCGATCACGGTGCTGTTCTTCTTCCTGCGGCACTGGCCCTCGACCTTGATGGTGACGCTGGCGATCCCGATCTGTTTCACGATCACCCTGGGTTTCATGTACTTCGTCGGCGTCACCCTCAACATCCTGACGATGATGGGATTGCTGCTGGCCGTCGGCATGCTGGTGGACAATGCCGTGGTGGTGGTGGAGAGCATCTACCAGGAGCGCGAGCGGATGCCGGACCAGCCGCAGCTGGCGTCGATCATTGGCACCCGCAGCGTGGCCATTGCCTTGAGCGCCGGTACACTGTGCCACTGCATCGTGTTCGTGCCGAACCTGTTCGGCGAGACCAACGACATCAGTATCTTCATGGCGCAGATCGCTATCACCATCTCGGTGTCGCTGCTGGCGTCGTGGCTGGTAGCGGTGAGCCTGATCCCGATGCTGTCGGCGCGGATGCGCACGCCCGCATTGGTGGCGTCGGAGCGTGGAGTGATCGCACGGGTGCAGCGCCGTTACGCAGGCCTGTTGCGCTGGACGCTGGAGCATCGGGGATGGAGCGTGTTCGGGATCGCGATGGTGATCGTGGCCAGCCTGGTGCCGATGAAGTTGACCAAGGTAGACATGTTTGGGGGCGAGGGCGGCAACGAGGCCTTTATCAGCTACCAGTGGAAGAGCTCCTACACCCATGAGCAGATGGGCGAGCAAGTGGCGAGACTGGAACAATTCCTGGACCAGAACCGTACGCGCTTCCATATTACCCAGATCTACTCGTGGTTCAGCGAGGATGAGGGCAGCAGCACCGTGGTGACCTTTGATGCGAACGAGATCGATGCGTTGCCGCCGTTGCTGGAAAAGATTCGCAAGGAGTTGCCACGCTCGGCCTACGCCGACCTGAGCATTGGTAGCCAGGATAACGGCGATGGCGGTGGGGGCGGAAACCAGGGCGTGCAGGTGCAACTGGTGGGCGATTCCACCCAGCAGTTACAGGCCATCGCCGACGAGGTATTGCCCTCGTTGGCGCGGCGCAAGGAACTGCGAGATGTACGCGTGGACGCCACTGATCGCTCCAGCGAGCTGGCGATCCGGGTCGATCGCGAGCGCGCCGCCATGTTCGGTTTCAGCGCCGACGATGTCGCCAAGTTCGTCGGCCTGACACTGCGCGGCACGCCACTGCGCGAGTTCCGCCGGGGCGACAACGAGGTGCCGGTGTGGATTCGCTTCGCGGGCGCAGAGACCCGCCGCCCGGAGGACCTGGCCGGCTACACCGTGCGCAGCAAGGATGGCCGGACAGTGCCACTGCTGAGTCTGGTCGATCTGCAGGTCCGTCCGTCGGCCAACCAGATCGGTCGCACCAATCGTCAGACCGCACTCACCATCAAGGCCAATCTGGCCGAAAAAGTCACCGTGCCCGAGGGCCGCAAAGCGATGGAATCGAGCTTGAAGGCGATGAGCTTTCCCGCCGGCTACAGCTATACCTTTGACGGCGGCGACAACCAGGATGATGGCAAGGCAATGCAGCAGATGCTGTTCAATCTGGTGATTGCCCTGGTGATGATCTACGTGGTGATGGCGGCAGTGTTCGAATCGCTGCTGTTCCCCGCGGCGATCATGAGCGGCGTGGTGTTCTCGATCTTCGGCGTGTTCTGGCTATTCTGGATCACCGGCACCTCGTTCGGCATCATGGCCTTCATCGGGATACTGGTGCTGATGGGCGTGGTGGTGAACAACGGCATCGTGATGATCGAGCACATCAACAATCTGCGCCGGCGCGGTATCGGGCGTACCGAGGCGCTGGTGGAAGGTTCGCGCGAGCGGCTGCGGCCGATCATGATGACGATGGGAACCGCGATCCTGGCGATGGTGCCGATCTCGCTGACCAGCACCACGATGTTCAGCGATGGGCCACCGTACTACCCGATGGCCCGCGCCATCGCGGGCGGCTTGGCGTTTTCGACTGTGGTCAGCCTGCTGTTCCTGCCCACCATCTACGCGATCCTGGACGATATGCGCAGCGGCGCGGTGCGGCTGGTGCGGCGCGCGCGGGGACTGGATGCTTCAAGCGATGCTTTGCCGGCGGTCAAGGTGTTGCCGGAGGCAGGCACGGCGAGCTCGTGATGCCGTCAGCTCTCCAGCCTGTTCGTACCCGCCCGGGGAGAGCATCGACCTTCAGCCGCCGCGCGCCTGGCGCACGATGGCCGCGGCCTTGGCCGAGCTCTGCCTGACCTTGTCCCATTGACCCTGTGCCAGCCAGTCCTTGGGGACCATCCACGAGCCGCCGATGCAGACCACGTTGGGCTGGGCGAGGAACTCGCCGGCCGTGCTCTCGCTGATACCGCCGGTAGGGCAGAGCTTGAGTTCGGACAACGGTCCGGCCAGACCCTTCAACATGGTCAGCCCGCCCACCGCCGTGGCCGGGAACAGCTTGCAGACGCGGAAGCCATAACCCATCAGCGTCAACAACTCGGTGGGCGTCGCCGCGCCTGGCACGGCCGGGATCGGGGCGTCGGCCAGCAGGCGCGCCAGCGTTGCAGGCGTACCCGGCGTCACCAGGAAATCGGCGCCTGCATCGATCGACTGGCGCAATTGCAGCTCGCTGAGCACGGTGCCTGCGCCGATCTTGATGCCCGGCAGTTCGCGCTTGAGCAGGGCCAGCGCCTCGATCGCGATCGGCGTGCGCAAGGTCAGCTCGATGGCGGGAAGCCCGCCTTCGAGCAGGGCGTCGGCAACGCGGCGCGCCTGGTCGAGCGTATCCACGGTGACTACCGGCAGGATGCCGGCATCGTGCAGAATTTGTTCGGCCTGGGTCTGGAGTTCGGCGATGGTCATTGCGGTTGGTTCCGGGTAAGGCGGCCGCCCGATGGCGGATCGGCCGCGAAGATGATGGCGCCTGCGCCGAGCGTCAGGCGTCCTTGGCTTCGTGCGGCGCGGCAGCGGCGGTCGGGCTGTCGCCGAGTTCGTACTCGGCGTCGTACTCCCAGACACTGCCATCGGCAGTCATAGGTCCACAGGAAATCGAAATCGCGCCCTGGTCGGCCGGCCCGACTACGCGTCGGTTGATCGCAAACAGGTTGCGGCCTAGGTCGTTGCCGTGGATGGCAGTATTGGCGGCA
>JAATFS010000105.1 GCA_015655035.1 Lysobacterales bacterium
AACAGCCCTGGCCATCGCCTCGGTCGGCGTCGTCGCCACTGGCCTGGGTGCAGCCTTTGGACTTGAAGTGATTGGCCACCACCACGAATGCCGGCCCCTGCCCGGCGCGAAAGGCCTGCGCCAGCGGCGCCCGACTGTGTTCGGCGAACGGCCCGCCTTCCAGTACCACGGGCGGGCCAACCGGCGTCAGCCGCGCGGCGCGGTAGATCAGACCGACCCGGATCGGATGGGTGCCCGGGCCTTTTCCGGCATGCACGAAGCGCCAGTCCGCCGGCTTGCCCGGCGTGGCATTGAGCGCAGCCACCAGTTGCGCGATCGACGAATCCGCGCCGTAGCCGTCGTTCTCCAGCTCCATCAACGCGGCCACATCCGCCTGCAATGCGTTGATGGTGGTCACCAGCTTGCGCAACTGCGCCTGGTATTCGGCCGGCGTACGCGCGCCGCGCTTGGTCGGGAAGCCACCGCCGCGACCATCGCCGTTGAACAGGTTTTCCAGGTTGAAGGCGGCAATGTGCAGGTCTGCATCGAGCTTGGGTGCGGGCGCGCGCATCGGTTTCGGCAGCGCCAGCAGCCGGCTCAGGTGCAGGCGGTAGCCGCCGTCGTAGCGTTGATCGACGATGCCTTCGACATCGTGCAGCTGCATGCCGCTGCGCACCTCCGCGCCAGCGTCCAGGTAGGCCACCTTCGCCGGATTGCGCTGGCTGCTGCCGTCGTCGAGTAGCAGCCGGCGCCGTGCGTTGTCGGCCGCTACCCGTGCATGCGCCGCCGTGCCGGGTACCGCGATCTCGCTGGGTTGCCACAAGCGGCCGTCGAACGCGCTCAGCAGTTCGCCATACCTGCCCAGGCGGTCGCTGCCGGCCACCGTCAGGGGCACCGCAATCCGCAGGTGTTCGCCCTCCAATGCTTCCCAATCCGCCGGCGCTGCCTGCAACTGCCGGACCGGCAGCGGCTGCCGCGTGGCTCGCCGCGCCCACTGCTGAGCGCGCAGCGTGGTCAGCGTGGCGGCGCCGCCTGCATCGGTCTCGGCCACCGTGCCAACCACCTCGACCCGGTCGCCCACCGCCAGCGCTGCATCGTCCATACCCTGGACGAAGAGGGCATCCGAGCTGCGCGCATCGCCATCGCCGGCATCCTGGACGAATACACCGCCCAGCCCGGCGCGAAGATCGGCGGTGACCACACCTTGTATCGCTACGGTCTTTCCTTCCAGCGGGCTGCGGATCGCAGTGCCCTGCACCGCGCCAATGGCAATCGTGGTGGATTCGGCGGCCGCCGGCATCGCCGGGATGAACAGGTTTATCAACGCGACTACGGCCAGCGAACGACGGGACATCGGCAACACACTCCATTGATTGAGACAACACACGGCCATTGGCGACGAGCACCAGATCCTGGATGAGGTCCACGCAAGGCGCCGCCGGGCAGGCGGCGGGCAACGGTCGGTATGACTATTTCAGATTGGCCAGCATCCAGTCGACGGTGGCCCGCACCTGCTCGTCGGACAGCGCCGGATTTCCGCCACGGGGCGGCATGATGCCGCCATCCGGGCCGCTGTAGCCTTCAAGCGCATGCTTGTAGAGCACATCCTTGCCCTGGGCGATGCGCTTGTCCCAATGCGCGTGGTCCAGCGTTGGCGCCATGCCCACACCGTTGGTGTGGCACGCGGTGCAGAGGTTGTCGAAGATGGTCTTGCCATCGGTGGTGCCGCCATAGGCGACCTGGGCGGCGGCTTGCGCCAGCGCGGTGGCCTGGGCGGCGGCCTGCGCCGCCGCGCCAGTACTGCCGGCGTAGACCGCGCCGACCGGCGCGATCCGCTGTTGCAGGCGCTTGGCCGCAGTGGGCGAGACCTGTTCCGGAATGGCTCGCTGCAAATACGCCGCAAAACCGATCAGCCCCAGCGTGATGACGATGAGCAAACCCATCACCATCGAGAACTTCTTCAGGAATTCGAGATCGTAATTCCGCACGCGGGCGCACTCCTGGCTGTTGGTCCGGGACCTTCGCTACGCGGCGGAGTATAGATCACAGTTTC
>JAATFS010000328.1 GCA_015655035.1 Lysobacterales bacterium
CGGCGCGCCAGCGATCGGCATTGCCGCCGCCTGGGGCGTGGTGCTGGCCGCGCGCGAGATCGACGCCGCTGACGGTGCCGAGGCATTGCCCAAGCTGGAACCGGCGCTGCTCCGGCTCAATGCGGCACGTCCGACCGCCGTGAACCTGGCCTGGGCACTGGCCCGCATGCGCCGCACCCTGGCGGCGGCCGGTGTCGACTGGCGCGAGCGGATCCAGTCTGAGGCAAAGGCGATCGCCGACGAAGATCTGGCCGCCAACCGCCACATGGGCGCACTGGGTGCCGGCTTGATCGCGCCGGGCAGTGGCGTGTTGACGCATTGCAACACCGGCTCGCTGGCGACTGCGGGTTTCGGTACGGCGCTGGGGGTGATCCGTGCAGGCATGGCGCAGCAGCGCATTACGCGGGTGTTCGCCGACGAAACCCGGCCGTGGCTGCAAGGGGCGCGCCTGACCGTCTGGGAGCTGCAGCAGGATGGTATCGACGCGACCTTGATCGCCGATTCAGCCGCGTCCCACCTGATGAAATCCGGCGCGGTGCAATGGGTGATCGTCGGCGCTGATCGGATCTGCGCCAACGGCGATACCGCCAACAAGATCGGTACCTATCAGCTGGCGATCGCCGCGCGCCACCATGGGGTCAGGTTCATGGTGGTGGCGCCGTCGTCGACGGTGGACATGGATACCGTCGATGGCGATCAGATCGAGATCGAGCAGCGCGATCCGGGCGAGCTGTTCGGCATTGGCGGCGTACGTACCGTGGCCGAGGGCATTGCCGCGTGGAACCCGGTGTTCGATGTGACGCCGGCCGCGCTGATCGATGCCATCGTCACCGAGCGAGGCGTCATCGAGCATCCCGATGCGGCCGCCATGCGGGCCGCGTTCGCCGCTGGCTGACGCCGACGCCCGCAGCGTGCACGTTGCGGGCGTCCTGGTGCGTCGTGCACAGCGTCGCTGCACCTGGACGGCGCTGAGGTGACCAGGGTGTTCGCGACTGCAGCCAGCGCTTTGCGGCCGTCTTCCGGACCGGCCGCTCCCGACTCCCCCGATCCTGCCTTAAGTGCTTGTTTCTGGCTGGCAAAAGGGCGCATGGGATGCCCCTTCGTGATAGAATCCGGGGCTTGAATCGATCGGCGGGTTCGTGGCTCGGTTGCCTTCCAGGGGATGCATCCCTGGGCACCGTCCCGGTACGCCGGCAAACCAGACTACGGAACCCGAATGGCAGAATCCGCCAAGGAAATCATCCAGGTCAACCTGGAAGACGAAATGCGCAAGAGCTACCTCGATTACGCGATGAGCGTGATCGTGGGACGTGCGCTGCCGGACGCCCGCGACGGCCTCAAGCCCGTGCATCGCCGCGTCCTGTTCGCGATGAACGAGCTGGGCGCGCACAGCAACAAGGCCTATTTCAAGTCGGCGCGTATCGTCGGCGACGTGATCGGTAAGTACCACCCGCACGGCGATCAGTCGGTCTACGACACGCTGGTGCGCATGGCACAGCCGTTCTCGCTGCGCTACATGATGGTGGACGGCCAGGGCAACTTCGGTTCGGTCGATGGCGACTCCGCCGCCGCAATGCGTTACACCGAGTCGCGCATGTCGCGGCTGGCGCATGAAATGATGGCGGACATCGAAAAGGAAACCGTCGATTTCCAGCCCAACTACGACGAAAAGGAGCTGGAGCCGACGGTCATGCCGACCCGGTTCCCGAGCCTGCTGGTCAACGGTTCGGCCGGTATCGCGGTGGGCATGGCCACCAATATTCCGCCGCACAACCTGACCGAGTCGATCAATGCCTGCATCGCGCTGATCGAGAACCCGGAGCTGGATGTCGACGCCCTGATGGAATACATCCCGGGCCCGGATTTCCCCACCGCTGGCATCATCAATGGCACCGCCGGCATCATCGCCGGCTACCGCACCGGCCGCGGCCGTGTGCGTATCCGTGCCAAGGCCGGCGTGGAAGTGGCCGACAACGGCCGCGAGGCGATCGTCGTTACCGAGATCCCGTACCAGGTCAACAAGGCGCGGTTGATCGAGAAGATCGCCGAGCTGGTCAAGGAAAAGAAGCTCGAGGGCATCAGTGAGCTGCGCGATGAGTCCGACAAGGACGGCATGCGCATCTACATCGAGATCAAGCGCGGCGAATCGGCCGAGGTCGTGCTGAACAACCTGTATCAGCAGACCCAGATGGAGTCGGTGTTCGGCATCAACATGGTGGCGCTGGTCGATGGCCGTCCGCAGTTGATGAACCTCAAGCAGATGCTGGAGGCGTTCATCCGCCACCGCCGCGAGGTGGTCACCCGTCGCACCATCTTCGAATTGCGCAAGGCGCGCGCACGTGCGCACGTGCTGGAAGGCCTGACCGTCGCGCTCGCCAACATCGACGAGATGATCGAGCTGATCAAGACGTCGTCCAACCCGCAGGAAGCGCGCGAGCGCATGCTGGCCAAGACCTGGCAGCCCGGTCTGGTGGGCGCGCTGCTCGGCGCAGCCGGTGCCGAGGCGTCCAAGCCGGAAGACCTGCCGGTCGGGGTCGGCCTGGTCGATGGCTGGTACCAGCTGACCGAAGTGCAGGCCAACCAGATCCTGGAGATGCGCCTGCATCGCCTGACCGGACTGGAGCAGGAAAAGCTCACCGAGGAATACAAGCTGTTGCTGGAGGCCATCGCCGGGCTGATCCGCATTCTGGAGAACCCGGACGTGCTGCTCCAGGTGATCCGCGAAGAGCTGGTCAACGTGCGCGAGGAGTTCGGCGACGAGCGCCGCACCGAGATCCGCCACAGCGAGGAAGATCTGGACATCCTCGACCTGATCGCGCCGGAGGATGTGGTGGTGACGCTGTCGCATGCTGGTTACGCGAAGCGCCAGCCGGTGAGTGCCTATCGTGCGCAGCGTCGCGGTGGCCGTGGCCGCTCGGCGGCGTCGACCAAGGAAGAGGATTTCATCGATCAGCTGTGGCTGGTCAATACCCACGACACACTGCTGACTTTCACCAGTAGCGGCAAGGTGTTCTGGCTGCCGGTGCATCAGTTGCCGGAGGCTGGCCCCAATGCCCGTGGTCGCCCGATCATCAACTGGATTCCGCTGGAAGCCGGCGAGCGTGTGCAGGCGGTACTGCCGGTGCGCGAGTATGCCGAAGGCCGCTACGTGTTCTTCGCCACCCGCAACGGCACGGTCAAGAAGACCCCGCTGAGCGAGTTCGCGTTCCGCCTGGCGCGCGGCAAGATCGCGATCAACCTGGACGACGGCGATGCGCTGGTCGATGTCGCGCTGACCGATGGCGAGCGCGATGTGTTGCTGTTCGCTTCCAACGGCAAGACGGTCCGTTTTGGCGAGGACAAGGTGCGTTCGATGGGACGTACCGCCACCGGCGTGCGTGGCATCAAGCTGGCCAAGGGTGAAGAGGTGGTGAGCCTGATCGTTGCCGAGTCGGCGGGCGGTAGCGACGAGGAGAACGACGAGGACGCGGTCGAAGAGACCGTGCTCGAGAACGGCGGCGAGCCCGAGGCGATCGAGGCCGGCAGCGACGCAGCCGGTATCGGCTACATCCTGACCGCGACCGAGAATGGCTTCGGCAAGCGCACTCCGCTGAGCGAATACCCGCGCAAGGGTCGGGGTACGCAGGGCGTGATCGGCATCCAGACCACCGAGCGCAACGGCAAGCTGGTTGCCGCCGTGTTGCTGGGCGGCGAGGACGAGGTGTTGTTGATCTCCGATGGTGGCACGCTGGTGCGTACGCGCGGTTCGGAGATCTCTCGGGTCGGCCGAAATACCCAGGGCGTGACCTTGATCCGGCTGTCCAAGGGCGAGAAATTGCAGGCAGTGGAACGCCTGGACGGCTCGCTCGATGATGGCGAGGAGGGGGTGGATGTCGAGGATGCTCCCGCCGCCACGGTCACCGACACGCCGGCTGCTCCCGACGCCTGAGTGCTGCATCGCTGCAAGTATCGAAAAAGAACGCCGGCCCACGCCGGCGTTCTTTTTTAGCGTGCCGGCAGGGTGGTCGCGGCCTGTGGTTCCAGGGCCGCACTGCGGCAGGCAAGGGCGTGTGCGAATTTGCGCAAGCTCGACCGTCTTCGGCTGTCGGCGCGGCAATCTCCCGGATTGTTTGAGCTGCCGCGTGTGGGCGATTGGCACCGTGGCGGTGCATCGTTGCGCCGGATCCGACGACGGTTGCCGCGAATACAGGTGCAATCGCGGTGTGTGCTCGGGGTGCACCGGTTCGGGGCCCGGTAATGGTGCGTTGCTGCGACTTGTATAGATGTTTTCGCTCACGTATATGCAATGCGGCCAGGACGGGGGCGGGTCCCGGCGACGCAGGATGCGAGGCCATGTTCAGGCGGGAACACGTCGGCCAGCGTCACTTACATCAATCGGGATTACCTATGCCAGGCTCTGTCTTTTCCGGCGGCTCTACCGCCTCGTTTCCAATGCCTTCCAGACTGTATCTGTGCATGCTGATGACTAGCCTGCTGTTGCCGCAGGCAGCGCAGGCGCAGGAGACGAGCAAGCCGACCACGCTGGATAGCGTCAAGGTGACCGCTGCCAAGCGCACTACGCTGATCGAGAAGACGCCGATGGCGATCAGCGCGATCACCGCCGAGCAACTGGATGAAATGGGCGCGGTCGACATCAAGGATTACGCGGCGCAGGTGCCGGGACTGAAGATCCAGTACAGCGGCCCGGGGGCGAACCGCATCAGCCTGCGCGGGGTGAATTCCGCCGGCGAAGCCACGGTGGGCGTCTATTACGACGAGACCCCGGTGGCCGGCTCGGTTGGCGTCAGCAGCGATGCGGGCGGGCGTTCGCCCGACCTGGAGCTGTTCGACGTGGACCGGGTCGAGGTGCTGCGCGGCCCGCAGGGCACGCTGTACGGTGCCAGTTCGATGGGCGGTGCGATCCGCATCCTGTACCAGAAACCCACCCAGGAACTGGAAGGCAGGGTCGAGGCCGGCTACGAGGCCACGCGCGGCGGCGATCCGGGCAACAGCCAGAATCTGATGCTCAACCTGCCGTTGCTCAAGGACGTGCTGGCGGCGCGGCTGACGGCCTACAACCGCGAGACCGGCGGTTATGTCGACAACACCGTGCTTGTGATCGACGACATCAACTCCGCCCATGCCAAGGGCGCGCGGCTGCAATTGCGCTACACCCCGACCGAGGAGGTCACCGTCGATTTCAGCCATTCCAAGGGCAGCACCGACGCGTACTCCGCGACCTGGCATCCGAGCCAGGGCACCTACAAGCAGTTGGCGCAGGTCAAGCTGCCCTACGACGACGACAACCAGATCGATGCGCTGACCTTGAACTGGGACTTCGGCTGGGCGGCACTGACTGCCAACGCCTCCTACCAGCGCCGTGCCTCTACCTATGTCAGCGACGATAGCTACTACATCCAGACCTACCTGACGCCTTCGGCATGCGCCAACGACCTGGGCGCGACCTGCAATGCCGGCCAGTTGCAGCAGTGGTACGACCAGGTCAACGGACTGGTGCCGGCCGCATTGATCCATGACGGCATCACCCGTGATCGCACGGCCGAGGTGCGGTTGACCTCGGCCGACAGCGACTTCATCGACTGGACCGTCGGTGTGTTCAGCCAGAACCGCGACAACTACGTCGCCAGCGAGGATGCGCCGGCCGATCCCGTCAGCGGCGTGATCATCACCCCGTGGGAGCTGTTCTACCGTCGCCAGATCTGGGACAAGCTCAAGCAGAAGGCGGTGTTCGGCGAGGCGACCTGGCACGCCACCGACAAGCTCAACCTCACCGCCGGGCTGCGCTTCTACGACTACGACAAGACCGTTACCGGCATCACCGACATTCCGTGGGACATGATCGGCGCCACCGCCAAGCCGCTGAGCAGCGTCGATGCCAGCGAGAAGGGCTGGTTGCGCAAGTTCACGGCCGACTACAGCGTCAACGAGCGGGTGATGCTCTACGTCACCGCCGCCGACGGCTTCCGCCCGGGCGGGGCCAACCAGGTCATCGGCCTGGACGAGGCGCTGACCGCTTATACGGCCGATAAACTGTGGAACTACGAGATTGGCGCCAAGACCAGCTGGCTGGACCGCAGCCTGCTGCTCAATGCCGCGCTGTACCAGATCGATTGGGACGACATGCAGGTCAGTGGAAGGACCCTGAATGGCGCTTTCTCGTTCCTGTCCAATGCCGGCGCGGCGCGCATGCGTGGCGCCGAGCTGGAAGCGATCTGGCGGCCAATGGCGGGCCTGGACCTGTCGGCCAATTTCAATTACATCGATGCCAAGCTCACCGAGGACCAGGTCAGTAACGTGATCAACGGTGCCGGCCGCGCCGGCGACCGCGTACCCAACATCCCGCGCACCAGCGGCATGCTGGCTGCGGCCTACCGCTTCCCGATCAGTGCCGGGCTCGATGCCATGCTGCGGGTGGATGGCAGTTACGTCGGCGGCAGCTATTCGCTGTTCACCGGTACCTACAACATCTGGAAGGAGTCCTACACCACGGTAGGGCTGCGCGCTGGCGTGGAGAGCACCGACGATCGCTGGGCAGCGTATCTGTACGTACAGAACCTCACCAACGAGGTTGCGCTGAACCAGTACACCCTGTCCTCGACACCGCCGTTCGGTACCGCCACCAGCCTGCGTCCGCGCACCATCGGCATGAACGTCTCCTTCAATTTCTGATAACCAATCGCCGGGACGCCGCAGCGGCGCCCCGGCTCAACCGGGAAAGTCGATGCATCTCCAATCCCCGAAGCTGCGCGGCCTGCCACGGCCTGGCCGGCGTGTGTTTGCCCTGGTCCTGGCGGCGGCGCTTTTTGCAGGCGGCGCGCAGGCGGCAGTGCCGTCGCCGCAATCCGTACTGGGCCATGCGCCTGGCGACGATTACTACCTCGCCAACTACGAAGACTCGCTCAAGTACTTCCATGCCCTGGCCGATGCGGCACCGGCGCAGATGAAGATGTTCAAGGCCGGCACCACCACCCAGGGCCGCAGCTTCGAGTACGCGGTTATTTCCTCAGCGCAGAACGTGGCGCGGTTCGAGCATTGGAAGCAGGTGTCGCGCACGCTGGCCGACTCGCGCACGCTGACGCCAGCGCAGGCCAAGGAGTTGGCCGCCACCGGGAAGATCATCGTCCACATCGATGGCGGCATGCACGCCAGCGAGGTGTCCGACCATCAGTTGCCGATCGCGCTGGCCTACCACCTGCTGTCGCACCCGGACGATCCGGAAACCAAGGCCATTCTCGACAACGTGGTGCTGGTGTTGTGGCCCACGCTCAATCCGGATGGCCAGGACATGGTGGTCAAGTGGTATCGCGATCATGTCGATGCCAATGCCGGTCCGGCCAAGGCGGTCAAGGTTGGCGACAAGTGGAAGGTGCAAGGCCGCGACCCGGCCATGCCGTGGCTCTACCAGGAGTATGTCGGCCACGACAACAACCGCGATGGCTACATGCTCAACATGATCGAGAGCCAGGCGATAAGCGCGGCGGAGCAGGCCATCAGCCCGGCGATCTGGTATTCGCAGCACCAGTCGGCGCCGTTCCCCGCGCGCATCTGGATGCCGCCGTTCGCCGATCCGATTTCGAGCAATATCAGCCCACGCGTGCGCCAGGGTACCAGCCAGATCGGCGTCAACATGATTTCGCGTTTCGCGCTGGAGGGTAAGCCCGGTGCGATCGCCGAGGCCCGCTTCGACAACTGGTACCCGGGGTTCATGGACTACACCCAGGTGTTCCGCCACACCATTTCCTACTTCACCGAGACCGCGCACGATTCGGCGACGCCACGGATCTATTCCACCGATGAGTTTCCGGAGGGCTTCAGGGATCTCAAGGCGCTGGTGATGTATCCCGATCCGTGGAAGGGCGGGTTGTGGCGGCTGAAGGATTCGGTCGATTACATGCTGACCGCGTCGCTGTCGACGTTGGAGACCGCAGTCAAGTATCGCGACCAGATCCTATTCAACCGCTACATGGCCGCACGTGAAACCATCGCGCGCTTCAGCCAGGGCGGTGATCCGTATGCCTGGGTGATCCCGGCCGGGCAGGGCGACGCGCCGTCGGCTGCGTTGCTGGCGCAAAAGATGATCGCGCAGGGGATCGAGGTGTCGCAGGCAAAGGTGCCGGTGACTCTGGGCGGCAAGACCTATTCGGCCGGCTCCTGGGTGATCCCGATGAACCAGCCGTTCGCCGGCCTGGTGCAGGAGCTGTTCGAGCGGCAGAAATACCCGGATGCGGTGCTGACCGGCAAGGGCGGCAATGCCGCCGAGCTGCCGTACGACACCACCGGCTGGACCCTGCCATTGCAGTTCGGGGTGGCCGCCGATGCGATTACCACGGCGTTGCCGGCGGAACTGTCGGCAGCGTTGCAGCCGGTGGCCAAGGCCGTCACTTCGGGTGGCGTCAGCGGCGACGGCGAGGCCTTTGCGCTGAGCCGCCAGGTCAATGCCAGCTTTGCGGCGGTCAACCTGGCACTGGCGCAAGGCGCCAGGCTCGGCATCGCTCAGCGCCCGGTGAAGACCGTCAATGGCGACGAAGCCGACGCATTCGTATTGACCGGGATCTCGCGTGCGGCGATGCAAAAGATCGCTACGGAACTGGGCGTGGACGTGGTGGCCCAGGCCGCGCCGCAGGCCGGCGCAATGCGCTTGGCGCGGGTGGGGCTGTACCGCCAGTGGGGCGCCAACATGGACGAAGGCTGGACCCGTTGGCTGCTGGAGCAGTACCGCTACGCGCCGCATAGCGTCTACAACAAGGACGTGCAGGCAGGGGGGCTCAAGCGCAAGTACGACGTGCTGATCCTGCCGGACATGGGCGGTCGCGGACGCAGCGCCGAGGAGTCGCTGATGGACGGCTTGCCCGCCGACGAGCAGCCGGCTGCCTATGCCGGTGGCATCGGCGAAAAGGGCGCGGCCGCGATCAAGCAGTTCGTCGCCGACGGCGGCACGCTGGTGGTGTTCAACAAGTCCTCCGACGTGGTGATAAAACTGCTGGATTTGCCGGTGCGCAACGTGCTGGCAGGGCTGAAACCCGAGCAGTTCTTCTGCTCCGGTGCCTTGCTGCGACTGCAACGCGGGCAGGGTGATGCGACGCGTGGGTTGCCGGCCGAGCCGACCGGCATGTTCGAAAATGGCCCGGCGTTCGCCACCGGCGAAGGCTTCAAGGGGCAGGTGCTGGCCCGTTACCCGGCGAGCGAGAACCCGCTGCTGTCGGGCATGTTGCTGCATCCGGAGGCGATCCAGGGGCAGGCGGCTGCGCTCGAGGTGGAGCATGGCAAGGGCAGGGTCTACCTGTACGGTTTCCGCCCGCAGTGGCGCGGGCAGACCCAGGGGACCTATAAGTTCCTGTTCAACAGCTTGTACGTGTCGGCGCACTGATCGCGTCCGGCGCGACCCGGACGGGAGCGGCATCGCAGGATGCCGCTCCCGTTTTCGTTTGGAACGCCTGCGCGGAACCGCAGGTCTTACCAATGGCCCAGGGCGGACGCCCACACCAGTGCTAGAGTCCGGCGTTGCCGGTGGCCGCGCCACCGCATTGACCACCCATTGTTCAAAGGGGACGCACGATGCTTCTGAAACCCAATGCCCGGTTCGCGGCACTCGCCGTGGCTGCTGTCGCGCTGCTCGGGGCAGGTCCCGCAGTCGCCGCCTACGACGTACCGCCGGCGCAATTGCTGAAGGTGTTGAAGGCGCCGCCGCCGCCGCTGCCGAGCGTGGATCCGACTGGCCAGCGCGTGTTGCTCACCACCGCGCAGACCTATCCGTCAATTGACCGGGTGGCGCGCCCGTACCTGAAGCTGGCCGGGGTGCGCCTGGAACCGCATAACCGTAGCCGCCACGATACGCGCGCCGGCTACGGCATTCCGGCCTGCGTCGCGGATTTCACCCTGGTGGAGGTTGCCAGTGGCGTGAGCACCAAGGTAGCGCTGCCCGCCGGTGCGTGCGCGGGCGCGGCGCAATGGTCGCCGGACGGGCGCAGCTTTGCGTTTCAGAACGCGGCCGCCGATAGGGTGGAGCTGTGGATCGGCGACGCCGCCAGCGGCCGTATCCGCAGGGTGCCGGGCGTGCAGTTGAATCCGATCTTCGACAGCGCCGTGCAGTGGCTGGGCGGTAGCCAGTCATTGCTGGTCAAGCGCGTACCAGTTGGGCAAGGCGCAGCGCCGGGCGACAGCGAGGCTTCGTCCAGCCCGGATATCCAGGCCTCACTGGGCGGGCAAGGCGAAAGCAGCACCTACGAGGCCCGCGATCTGTTGGCCAGCGACCACGACGAGGCCTTGTTCGCCTACTACGGCACCTCGCAGCTGGCAGTGGTCGATGCCGCTTCCGGCAATGTGCGCGATGTCGGCGCGCCGGCCCTCTACAACCGCATCGACGCCGCGCCCGATGGGGTGCACGTGCTGACCCAGGCGATCAAGGCGCCGTTTTCGCATACGGTGACCTATCAGCGTTTTGCGCACGATGTAGCAGTGCTGGACGTATCGAACAACCGCTCCACGCCCATCGCGTCGTTGCCGCTGGCCGACCGCGTGCCGGTGCATGGCGTGGCCGAAGGTCCGCGCGACTTCGATTGGCGCGCCACCGCGCCGGCCACGCTGGTATGGGCCGAGGCGCTGGACCACGGCGACTGGAAAGTGGACGTGCCCGCGCGCGACCGCGTGCTGATGCTGTCCGCGCCGTTTACCGGCAAGCCTGCGGAGATCCTGCGCACCCAGCAGCGTTTCGTCGGTTTCGACTGGAGTGCGCAAGCGGATCTGGCCTTCGTCAACGAGGACGATGAAAACCGGCACTGGCGGACTACCCGCATTGTCAACGTCGACAACCCCAGACAGCCGGCCAAGGTGCTGTGGGATCTGTCCAGCGACGAGTTGTACGAGAATCCGGGCATGTTCGTCTATCGTGTGCTGCCCAACGGCACGCGGGTCGTGCGCCAGGACGCCGACGCGGTGTTCCTGCGCGGGCAGGGCGCCTCGACGCAGGGCGATCGTCCGTTTCTCGACCGGTTGGACCTCAAGACGGGCAGCAGCGAGCGCCTGTTCCGCAGTGCTGGCGATGTCTACGAGCAGTTCCTCGGCTTCACCGCCACGCCGGGGCGCCTGCTGACCTGGCACCAGTCTGCGATCGATCCGCCCAACGCCTATCTGCGCACGCTGGGCGCACGCACGGCAATGGCGGCGAAGGGCGAGGCCGAGTACGCCTCCACGTCCGCAGCGCTTACCCGGCTGGTCGACCCCACCCCGGAAGTGCGGCAGATAAAGAAGCGCCTGGTCAGCTACAAGCGCGCCGACGGCGTGGACCTGTCGTTCACCCTGTACACCCCGCCGGGCTATGCCGAAGGCACGCGCGTACCGGCGATCCTGTATGCGTATCCGGCCGATTTCGCCAGCAGCGCGCAGGCCGGTCAGGTGTCCGGCTCGCAGCAGACCTTCACCCGGCTGGCGCCGTACCGGCTGCTGCTGCTGGCCGGCTACGCCATCATCGACAACGCCAGCTTCCCCATCGTCGGCGATCCCAAGACCGCCTACGACACTTACCTGGAGCAGCTCGGAGCCGATGCCAAGGCCGCCGTGGACAAGGCAGTGGAACTGGGCGTGGTGGACCGCGACCGGATCGGCGTCACCGGTCACAGCCATGGCGCGCTGATGACCGCCAACCTGATCGCGCACACCGACCTGTTCCGTGCCGGCGTGGCCACCAGCGGCTCGTACAACAAGACGCTGACCCCGTTCGGTTTCCAGAACGAACGTCGTTCTGTGTGGGAGGCGCAGGACGTCTACATCAAGGCCTCGCCGTTCTTCTACGCCGAGAAGATCAAGCGGCCGCTGCTGCTGATCCACGGCGACGACGATGCCAACCCCGGCACCGAGCCGATCCAGTCGCGCAAGCTTTATCAAGCCATCCGTGGCAACGGCGGCACCACACGGCTGGTGATGCTGCCGCACGAGCCCCACTGGTACACCGCGCTGGAGTCGAACCAGCAACTGGTCTACGAGATGCTGGGTTGGTTCGATACCTACGTGAAGAACGCGCCGGCCCGGACCAAGGCGGCGACCACTCACTGAATCCTGCATACCCGGTGTGTCTGTGCTACGCCGATCATGGTTATTGGTATCCGCAAGATTGGCAGTGGGCCCGGGCACCTGAGCCCGGCAGCCCGCTGCCGGATCGACTGCGACCATCGATGCAGTACGCATGCAAGCCTGGAGATCGTATGAAACGCTGTTTGAGCCCGTGGGCCTGTGTGATGGTGGCGATAAGCGTCTTGCTTCCCACCGCTCAGGCCGCGCCCTGGCAGGCACCGGCCGGCGCCACGCAGATTCCGCTGTGGCCGCAGTCAATGAGCATCGAGGTACCGGAGGTGCGGGGGGAGGAGAGTGTGCTCCCCGGGAGTACGCAGGTGGCCGGGCAGCCCTGGGAAAAAGTGGTGGACGTGACGCGGCCGACGATGACGGTGTTCCCGCCGAAGGGGCGCAGTACCGGCGCGGCGGTGGTGGTCTTTCCTGGCGGCGGCTACAACGTGCTGGCGATCGACCTGGAAGGTACCGAGGTGTGTGACTGGCTGACCGCCAAGGGCATCACTTGCGTGGTGTTGAAGTACCGCGTGCCCGGCGCCGGACCGAACTGGAACCAGGCCTGTAATTGCCGCCGCATTCCGCAGGTGCCGATGGCCTTGCAGGACGCGCAGCGCGCCATCGGCCTGCTGCGCCAGCGCGCCAATGCATTGCAGATCGATCCCGGTCGTATCGGGGTGCTCGGCTTCTCCGCCGGCGGGCATCTGGTCGCGGCGGTCAGCAACCAGGCCACACGCAGCTATACGCCCATCGATGCTGCCGACCACTTGAGCAGCCGGCCGGACTTCGCCGTCGCGTTGTATCCCGGCCACCTGTGGGCAGGGGCGGACCGGCGTTTGGAGGGAAACCTGGAATTGGCGCCGGACATCCGCGTCAGTGCGGACACGCCGCCCACCTTTCTGTTGCAGGCCAGCGATGACCCCATCGACGACGTACGCCATTCGCTGGTGTATTACCTAGCACTGCGAAAGGCCGGCGTGCCCACCGAACTGCACCTGTTCGCCCGGGGCGGCCATGCGTTTGGCTTGCGCCCCATCGATGCGCCGATCACCATCTGGCCGACGCTGGTGGAAACCTGGATGGCGAGCGTCGGCGCGCTGGCGAAGGCACCGTGATCCCTGCGACGAAAGGGC